>DSAR01000250.1 GCA_011046405.1 Chloroflexota bacterium
CGCCCGACGCGCTCTTCGTCCCCTCCCACGTCCTGCCCATCATCCATCCCCCCGCCAGCGTGGTCACCGTCCACGACCTGGGCTACCGCTACTTCCCCGAAACCCATCCCTGGCGCCAGCGTCTCTACCTGGATCTCTCCACCCGGTGGAACGCCCGGGCCGCCGCCCACGTCCTGGCCGATTCCGCCGCCACCAAGGCCGACCTGGCAACCCATTACCGGGTCGATCCGGATAAGATCACCGTCGCCTACCCCGGCCTGGACGAAACCCTCGCGCCCGTCCGCGACCCCGTGCGTATCGCCGCGGTCAAGGCCCGTTATGGCATCGGGGGTGATTATTACCTCTACCTGGGCACCCTCCAGCCCCGCAAGAACCTGGCCCGCGTCATTGCCGCCTTCGCCGATCTCCCCCCCTCGATCCAGGCCGACGCCAGCCTGGTGCTGGCAGGCAAAAAGGGGTGGCTCTACGACGCGCTCTTCGAGCAGGTACGCCACCTGGGATTAGAAAGAAACGTTCGCTTCCCCGGCTACGTCGCGGCCGAAGACAAGGCGGCCCTGATGAGCGGCGCGCTGGCCTTCGTCTTCCCCTCGCTCTACGAGGGGTTTGGGTTGCCCGTCCTCGAGGCCCAGGCCTGCGGATGTCCCGTCATCACCAGCGCCACCTCCAGCCTGCCCGAAGTCGCCGGAGACGCCGCCGTGCTGCTCGATCCCCATGACACCGCCGCCATCACCACCGCAATGGCGAGCCTGGTCGCCGACGACGAAATGCGTCCAAGCCTGATCGAACGCGGATTGGCCAACGTCCGGCGCTTTTCGTGGGAAAATTGCGCCCGGACCGCACTAGGCGTTATTGCGCATTCTATGGTATAATTTTAAGTCATGAAACGGATAAGGGACGTCCGAACAAATGCAACGACCTCAAGACCGATGGGCGGCGGTCTGCTTACCCTGCACGTCCGTTCGTCTGATTTGATTCCCTGGATCGGCCCGGCCTGGGCGACGATGTGCGGCGCGATCACTTCGAACAATTGGCATTGGCAGGGCCAGGACCTGATTCGGCTCGCCCTGCTCATCCTGTTGGTCGATCTGGGATGGGGCACCCTATGGACTGCCCTAGCCAGCACCAACTGGGCCCAACCATTCCGCCGCTGGCGCCACTGGCGCTTCGGCGCCCCCGCACCATCATTGCCCTACACCCGTCCGGGCGCGCCCGGTGACAGGGTGTCGCGCTGGATGGGTCACCTGCGCAGCTGGTGGCGAGACATCTTCTGGCCCACCTGCGCGCCAGCGCTTCTGTCGGCTCTGGCCGCCATCCCGATCATTGTGCTCCTCGGGATGATCCTTGGCGCCACGTCTTTACTCATCAGCATAGCGGCCCTGGCCATCATGCAGATCGGGCTGACGCTGACCGGAGCCCAGGGCGCTGTCGAAGCGGAGTGGGATGCCCTCATCGGCGTGCTGCTTCCGTGGCTGGCCGGACACCGCACTTTCGATCTCCTGACACCCGGCGCCATCGGTCTGGCTGCCGCCTTCACCGTGACGTGGAGCGCGGGCCGGCGCATCCAATCTGCCTGGGGGCGCGGGCTGATCGTCGTGAGTCAATGTCTGGTCTTGATTCTCCTCATCGCGCTGCAACAACCCATCGCCACGGCGGGATTGGCGCTGTTGTTGATTCCCCAGTTCACGCTGCTGCCCTGGATGCAGGCGGGGACACAGGATGATACATCGGTCAACTGGTATATTCGCTACACCCAACCCTGGCTGATGGCCTGTATGTTGATCGCGGCTTTGGCACTTTAAAAATGTCGTGGGTCACGTTCGTCCTCGTCGTCCTGGGACTCATCTTTTTGGCCTTGATCGTCTACTGGCAATTCATCATCGCTGAAGGAACGTACCTGGGCTCCTGGGCTGTCACCTGGCTCTACGACTGGTCGGCCCACGTCTACGAGCGGATCAAGGGGTTCAACGTCGGCGACGAGCAGTGGTTTTTGGGCCTCCCCCTGGCCCGGGCCCTGGCGATGATCCCTGCGCCGTTGGTGTTGGACGTCGCCACCGGGACGGGCCGGCTCCCCCGGGCTTTGTTGCGCCAGCCAGCCTTCGAGGGGCGCGTGATCGGACTCGATCTCTCGCGCCGCATGTTGCGCGAGGCGGTGCAACGGACGGCCCAGTTCGCCGATCGATTGACCTATATCTGGCAGGACGCCCAGGAATTGCCCTTCGAGGATGGCACGTTCGATGCGGTGACCTGCCTGGAAGCGCTGGAGTTCATGCCCGATCCCCATCGCGTGATCGTGGAATTGATCCGCGTCCTGCGGCCG
Source organism: Chloroflexota bacterium (assembly GCA_011046405.1). GTDB lineage: Bacteria > Chloroflexota > Anaerolineae > B4-G1 > B4-G1 > DSAR01. The sequence goes on from DSAR01000250.1 coordinate 2,318, forward strand.
GGCGGCGTGCTCCTGCTGACCAACCGCATCGGCAAAGACGCTCGATTCTTGCCCCGGCGCGTCTTCCCCCGTGACGAATTCGAGCTCATGTTGCAGGAGACATATCCCCTCGAGGACGTCAAGGTCCAGGTCTGGCAGGTCGATTACGACCTGGCCTGGGGGGTCAAGCGCGGGGAACCGCGCGGCGGCTCGATCCGGCCCCTGCCGGACATCATGCGCTGTCCCCACTGCGGGCACCGTCTGGGCCCGGCCCTGGCGGATAGTGGCAATGGGGCCAATGAGGCCGCCTACCACTGTCGAGGCTGTCGCCGGGTCTACCCCATCGCCGAGGATGGCGTCATCGAGATCGCCCAGCCGCGGAGGCCTTAATATGCATGATCCCACCAACTACTGGCGCCAGATCTGGACCATCGTCGCCAAGGATCTCGCGGCCGAGCGTCACACGCGCGAGATGCTCAGCGCGATGTTCATCTTCGGCACGCTGACGACGCTGGTCTTCAGCTTCGCCCTGGATATGCGGGGGGACGTGGCCCGGGCGGCCGCCCCCGGCGTGCTGTGGGCGACCGTCATCTTTGCCGGGACGCTGGGATTGAGCCGCTCACTGGCCCGCGAGAAACAGACCGGCTGCATCGACGGCCTGCTCCTGGCCCCGGTCGACCGGAGCGCCATCTTCTTCGGCAAGGCGCTGGGGAACCTGATCTTTATCACCATCGTGGAACTCGTGCTGCTGCCGCTCTTTACCATCCTGTTCGACGTGCCCCTGCTCCAGGCGAGCGTGCTGCTGGTCACGGGGCTGGGCACCGTCGGCTACACCGCCGTGGGCACGCTGCTGGCCGCCATCGCCGTCAACACCCGGGCCCGGGAGGTGATGCTGCCCATTCTCCTGCTCCCGCTGGTGATCCCCGTCCTCGTCGCCGCCGTGCAGGCTATCGGCGGGCTGCTGGAGGGGCTCACCCTGGCCCAGGTCGGCGGGTGGACGCGCCTGCTCGTCGCCTACGACATGATCATCGTCGCCGTGGCGATGGTGACGTTCGATTACGTGGTGGAAGAGATATGAATGAGCAAATGACGAATGACGAATGACGAATGACGAATGACAAAATGAGCAATGGGAAACATTTTTTGCGATCGGTGGTCGCCAGTATCAGTGGCGTGGTTTTGATCGTAGCGCTGGGGATGGTGTTTCTATATGCACCCCGGGAGGCGACGATGGGGGACGTGCAGCGTATTTTCTACTTCCACGTCGCCTCGGCGTGGGTGGGGTTCTTCGCCTTCTTCGTCACCTTCGGGGCCAGCATCGGCTATCTCTGGCGAGGCAAGCGCCGGTGGGACATCCTGGCACTCTCGTCCACCGAGGTCGGCCTGACGTTCATCACGATGACGGTCGTCACCGGCGCGCTGTGGGCACGCCCCGTCTGGGGCACGTACTGGGTCTGGGAACCCCGGCTGACGATCTCGGCCGTGCAATTGCTGATTTACGTCTCTTACGTGATGTTGCGCTCGTCTACCGAAAGTCCGGAACAAAAGGCCCGCTTCGCCGCCGTCTACGGGATCGCGGCCTTCGTCACCGTGCCCCTCTCCTGGTTTGCCATCCGCTGGTGGCGCACCATCCACCCGAGCATCCTGACCGGCGGAGAGGGCATGGCGATGACGCCCCGCATGGTTCACACACTGCTCGCGTCCATCGTGGCTTTCAGCCTCCTCTACGTCACGCTGGTGTGGCAGCGCATGCGATTGGAACACGCGGCCGACGATCTGGCCAAATTGAAGTCGGCATCAAGTTTACAGACAACCCGAGGCTAACCTATGTCGAAAGAATCTCCTCCCGAAAAACAAGCCGCGACCTGGTGGCAAAAGAGAATCGGCGCGCTGATCGAATCCCGCTTCGTCGGATGGCTTGCGAACCTGCCCCCGATCTCGTGGGTGGCGAGGTCGATGGCTCGCCGTTTGGCCCAACGCGAGCTCGGTACAGCGACCTCCATTGCCGTCGGCCCGAAGAAGCACGTGGAAGGGGTGGGCCTCGATGCCACGCTCCAACAGATCGTTTACGACGTCGTCACGGCGCTGGGCTATGCTGGCGCCATGGTCGCCACCTATGAGCAGGGGGACGCGCTGCCGGTGCGCGCGCTCTACGTCGATCCAGATTTGGCAACCCAAGAGCAGATTCTCCAGTGGGAACAGGAGATCTCCAGGTATGCTGCCCATCCCATCAGCGTCACCAACCCTCAAATTGCCCGCGTCTACGTCTACGACGAAAGGTGCAAGGACAACCTCAGCGTGCGGGCCTTTCAGGCGGATGGAGCTGTCGTGAGCGACGAGCTCTACGACCTGTTCACCCCGATCGCGCCGCCGGCCTCTCGCCCCATCGTCCAGGGCATCCAGCAGGCGATGGGCATCGAGCAGGTGATCGCCGTACCCTTCTTCATCGAGACGATCATCGAGGGTCAAATCGAGCGGGAGATCGTCGGCAACTTATTCGCAGCCAAGCAGAGCAAAATCACCATCCAAGATGAGCTCATCCTTTCTGCCTTTGGGCGTCAGGCGGCCGCCGCGATCGAGAGCGAGCGCCGCCGCCTCCACATCCAGGTCGCCCAGGAGATCGTGTTCGAGATGCAGTACCAGCTGCGGGACGAGGAGCAGGTCCTGCAACGTATCGCCGAAGGCATCGTCGTCGATCTGGGATACGTCGGCGCGATGGTGGCAACCTACGAATCTGACGACTCGCTCCCGGTGCGCGCTTTCCACCTGGACCCGCATCTGGCCAGTGAGGAAACGATACACCAGTGGGAGCAGGAGGTATCGAAATATACCCACGAACCGATCAGTATCACCGATCCCTCCGTCGCGCGGGTGTTCGTCTACAAGAGCAGATACCGGAATAACCTCAGCGTCCAGGCTTTCAAGGCGGGCGGCATCGTCATCAGCAACGATCTCTACGACCTCTTCACGCCGATCGCCCCCCCGGTCTCCAAGACGGTCGTCAAAGGCATCCAACAGGCGCTCGGCATCCAACAGGTGATCGCCGTGCCTTTCTTCCTGGAAACGTACGCCGGCGCCCAGCACACGCGAGAGATCGTGGGCAATCTGTTCGTCGCCACCCGCTCCCGCAAATTCAGCCGGGGCGAGATCGAGCTTTTGAAGGCCTTCAGCCAACAGGCCGCGGCCGGTATCCGCAACGCCCGGCTGTATCACCAGGTAGAAGAGCGCAGGCAAGTGGCCCAGATCTTCGGCAAGATGGCCTTCAGCGCAGCGGCCTCCGTCCACGCGCTGCGCAATCACATCGGGGCCTTCCAGGTTCACCTCAACCTGATTCGCTCGCTTCCCCCGGAGCAGCGAGAATCCATGCTGGCGGTGAGTGACAAGATCATCCATCGCCTGGACGAGGCCACCGAGATTCTCGATCACCTGCACGAGCCGTGGCGGGCGAATCTTGAAACGCTGACCGACGTCAACATTTGTATCCGTCGCGCCCTTGGCCGCCTGGTGCAAGATAAAGAAAAACTCCAACTCAGCGAGGGGATCGTAATCCACGCAGTTTTGAAAGAAGAGCTGCCATCGGTGAAAGTCACGCCTGACATGCTCACCGAGGTCTTCCGTGTACTGATCAAGAATGCCCTCGAGGCCATCCGGGAGAAAGAGGGCGGCGGAGAACTCCAGATCGAGAGCTACGTGGGCGCCAATGCCACCGTCGAGGTAAAAATATCCGACACCGGCGTCGGCCTCCGTCCAGGGGATATGAGCAAGATATTCGAACTGCGCTGGTCCACCAAGGCGGGGGCCGGCATGGGATTTGGTCTCTTCTGGACCAGGGAATACGTGGAAGGCGTCGGGGGAGAAATTCGGGTCGAAAGCCAATGGCGAAAAGGGACCACGTTCTACGTCGCCATCCCCATTGCTATCGAGCAGATGATGGCCAAGGAAGAGGATTAAGGGGAAACGCTATGCCTGTCTATCTCGTCATCGCTTACGGGGTCTTTTGGGCCCTGACGTTTGTGCTGCTTCTTTCGATCTGGGTTCGCCAGCGCCGGATCGAGCGAGAGATAAAAACGCTCTCCGAGCGGGTGGAAGATGACGGTGCGCGGGATAGGGACTAGACCTTGCGACGATAGAAGGAAATGCCGGCTGTCTCGAAACCGATGTCGGTCGCCTGGGATATGACCTCGGTTCCGCCGACGAAGAGCACGCCGCCCGGGCGCAACGCCTGGTAAAACAACCTGTACAAACGATTTTTGACCTCGGCGGTGAAGTAGATGACCACGTTGCGGCAGACGATGAGATCGAAATCCTGCTCGAATGGATCGACCAACACGTTGTGATAATCGACCGTCAACTTGCGCCGCAAGCCCTCGATGACGTAGTGGCCATCTTCTTTTAGATTGAAATAGCGCTCAAACAAATCCGGGGGTACCTTCTCCACCTCCTCGGCCGAATACGGCCCGCCGCGCTCCGTTCGCGCCAGGGCAGAATGGTCGATATCGGTGGCCCATACGTGGTGCTGCCGGTAGAAGCCGGTCGTCTCCGCCAGGAGAATGGCCAGGGAATACGGCTCGTGCCCGTGAGAACATCCCACGCTCCACACGCGCATCCGGGGACGTCCCCGTTTCAACTCCGCCAGGATGGGATCCCGCAAGTAATCGAACTTCTCTTTGTCCCGAAAAAATGACGATACATTGATCGTCAGATAGTCTTTGAGCTTGGCGATTTCCGCCGGATCGTCCTGCATCGCCCGAAAGAACTTGTGCCAATCAGGATAGCCGGAACGCACCAGGTAGGTCCGAAGGCGTCGCTGCACCTGCGGCGCCTTATAACAATTGAGGTCGACCGCTGTCAAATGCAACACCTTGCGCTTGATGAAGGTGTAGAGCTGCGCATCCATCGTTTCCATATCACAACTCCATATCACAACAGCTCCAAAATCGTGGCAGCCACCTCTGGCAATGGGACGATCCGGTCGGCCAGGCCGGCCTCAATCACGCTGCGGGGCATGCCGTAAACGGCGCTGCTCGACTCGTGCTCGGCGATGATTTTCCCGCCAGCGGCCTTGACGTACCGGGCCCCATCCGTCCCGTCGGACCCCATCCCGGTAAGCACCGTGCCAATCACGGCCTTCCCGTGCTTGACGGCCGCCGATTCCATCGTCACGTCGGCCGAGGGACGGACGCCGTTGCGTCGGGGGCCCTGGTCGAGTTTCAATTGTTTGGAATTGGAGAAAGATAGATGAAAATCGCCCGGCGCCAATAGCGCCAATCCGCGCGCCAGACGGTCGCCATCGGCCGCCTCGAAAACGGTGAGAGGGGAATTTTTATTCAGGCGCTCCGCCAATGCCCGGGTGAAACTGGGGGGCATGTGCTGCACTAGCAGGACGGCGGCAGGTAGGTCGCCTGGCAACGTCGATAACACCTGGTGTAACGCTCGAGGGCCGCCGGTCGACGCTGCAATGACGAGCACGGGGTCGCCCCGTCGAAAGGCACGAGGAGCTACCCGGGTGGTCGGAGGCGGTTCTGGCTCAGCGGGCCTGGCGTAGTCTGGCGTGACCGGCGTGATCGCGGCAATTTTGACCTTGGCGATCAACTCCTCCATCACACGATCGATGTCCAACGTCGTCGAGGGCTTGGGTACGAAATCGACCGCGCCCCGCATCAGCGCCTGGATGGTCTCGCGCGCGCCTTTATGGGTGAGGGCGCTGAGCATCACGACCGGTGTGGGATGCTCCTTCATGATTCGGCGTAACGCGGTCAGGCCATCCATCCGGGGCATTTCCACGTCGAGCGTGATCACGTCTGGTTCGAGCGCTGCGACCTGATCCAACGCTTCTACCCCGTCGCGGGCTTTCCCCACGACGGTAATGCCTGTATCTGCCTCCAGGCCTTTCTCCAACACGTGCCGCGTAAAGGCGGAATCATCGACGATCAACACACGAATAGGACGCCCCATCGATCACTTCTCCAGAACTCGTTTGAGCGACTTGAGCAGTCGATTGGGCGGCACTGGTTTCACCAGGAAATCCCTGGCGCCGATGTGGATCGCCCGCGTGGCAGCCAATTCCTGGTCCAGAGCAGTCAGCATAATGACTTTCGCTTGCGCATCGAGCTCACGAATTTCGGTCAAAGCCTGCAGACCATCTTTCATCGGCATCGTGATATCCATCAACACAACGTCCGGTTTGGCCTGGCGGTACATCTGCACAGCTTGCTCACCGTTCTCTGCCATCACAATCTCGTAGTCGTTCTTACCCAAGAGCTTCGACAGATGGTTTCGCATAAACAGGCTGTCATCTACAATGAGTATCTTGGCCATACCGAACCTCCTGCGTGTGACGTCAATCGTCTTTTCGTCTGATCAATCATATCACCTTCCGGTTCTCGGTGCATCATCTAGCGCTTGCTCTCCTCGTCCCAAACTCCTGATCATCACCTGGCCATCAGCGATATACATTCTCACCGTCCGTCCGATCGTCCCGCCAGTATCCTGCGCTTTTATCTTCAACCCAAGCATCTCAAGCACGTTCTCAGCCGCCAATACGTTGCGCTCGCCGATTCTCAACCGCTCGTTTTCGAATCCTGGCGCGGACAGTACCTGCGCACCGCCGCACAGCCGCACAATCAACCGATCGCATCTCCCACCGAGCGCTGAAACCGCTTCTACCAGCATAGGCACGCCCTGATCCACGAACTTGGCCTGACGAACGGCCTTACTGCTCTGGCGTTTGGTCCCGGTTACGGGATTGGAAGCCTCGGGCAATAGAGCGTGTAACATGCCGCCCACGCGGGCGACCGGATCGTACACGCAGACGGCGACACAAGATCCGAGACCGTAAGCCACCAAGACGTCTTGAGCTTTATCACTGACGATTATCTCGCCAATAGGAACAGCCAACACATTTTCAGCCACATCGTCCCCCTGGGTCAAGAGGCTAAATCCTTCAATGCCGGATCGGGCAACACCCAAAACCGCCCATCAACCAACTTAGCGCTATCGGAAAATGCCGTCTCGATAATCAGTAAATCGTCGCGCACGGCAGCCACCGGCGTCAGCACGACGTTCAAAATAGCGCCTAACATATCCACCATCACCGCCGGCGGAGACGGCCTCAACAAATCCGGCATGTTGTCTAGCGACGCAACGCCGTTGAGGAAATAGGACAGGGCCATATTGCCCAATTCAGACAACGCCGAGCGCTCGATGACGCCTAACTGGGTAGACACGCCCGGTTGATTTCCCAACATCAGATCGGCTAAATTCAAGGCGCCGTTCATCGACAGGATAAAGAGCGCCTGTCCACGCAATCCGCCACCAATGATGAGATAAACGCCCACCATTTTTTCCTCGGGGCCGCCGGCGCGCACTGGAACCTGTGCAATGGGCACTCTATCCACCGAAGGAAAATCATTGTTGAACCTCCTGCCGGTCGCTTCCGACAGACCGTTCGCCACTCGCCACATGACCTTATTTAGTTTTGCCAATGAGTGCGGTTCGCTGACTAAGCTTCGCCAGATTGATTCTTGGTCTTTCATCCTATTTCTCCTGATATCCCGCCACTCTTTATCTTCATTGTCGCGCCGATAAGGCCGGGAACATCCACGATCAGGGCGATCCGTCCATCTCCCATGATCGTGCATCCCGATATGCCGGTCACACTGCCAATAAACGGTCCCAGCGACTTGATCACGATTTCTTGTTTGCCGATCAACTCATCGACCACCAACCCCACTTGCAATCGCCCCCAGCTTATGACGACGACGGCTTCCTGGCCGGTGGGCACAGGCTCAACCAATCCCCGGTGCGTGAAAACCTGTCGCAAGCGCACTAAGGGCAAGATCTGGCCGCGCCACTGGATGACGGCCTTGCCTCTAACGTGATCGATCCGCGACCCCGCCAGATACAGCGATTCGACGATGCCCGACAACGGAATTGCGTAGACATCTCCACCCAACACCACCAACATAGCCTGCACGATGGCCAGCGTCAATGGCAGCGTGACTCGGAAAGTTGCGCCCTCCCCTATCTCGCTTTCCACCACCACCGATCCGCTGAGCCGCTTGATGTTGGTTCGCACGACGTCCAATCCCACGCCCCGCCCCGAAACGTCGGTGACCTGCTCCGCCGTCGATAGGTTGGGCTGGAAAATCAGGTTGATGGCTGCTTCATCGTCCAGTTGGGCCGCTTCCTCCTCGGTCAAAAGACCTCGTTGGACGGCGGTGCGCCGGATCACGTCGGGATCAATGCCGCGCCCGTTATCCTTGACCGTGACGACGATGTGCCCTTCCTCGTGCGCCGCCGTCAACCAGATGGTGCCGGCAGGCGGCTTGCCCGCCGCAATCCGCGCCTGGGGCGCTTCGATCCCATGATCCACGGCGTTGCGCAACAGGTGAATCAGCGGGTCGTTGATCACTTCGATGACCGAGCGGTCCAACTCCGTCGCCTCTCCCTCGATCACCAGGTTGACGTGTTTCTCGCCAGCGCGGGCCACGTCCCGCACCAACCGGGGAAATCTGCGAAAGAGGTGGCTGATCGGCAACATACGGGCGGCCATCACCTCTTCCTGCAAACGGTCCACCACCCGCTCGAAGTGAGTCGTCATCTCGGTCAAAGCGTTGGAGACGCCGTCTTTTTCGCGCCGGGAGCGGAACGTGTCGCGGATTTGAATCAGGCGTGTACGATCGGTGACCAACTCTCCCACCAGATTCATCAATGCATCCAGGCGCTCGATACTGATGCTCACGGTTTTCTCGGCCACATCCTGTTTTCCACCATCTGTGGCTGACCGACGCATCATGGATTGATCGAGTTCGGGTTCTTCGAGATCCTTCGATGCACCTTCGGGTTCCTCAACCGGTGTATCGGCAAATGGGCCATCGGTCGCGCCGTACGGTCGTATCCGGAACTCGGCTAAGTCCGTCACGCTGCCCAGAATACCCTCGACGACGGATGCCTCCTCGTACGTCGACAGAATTAACCACATGTGCCCACTTTGTCGCCCTTCTGTCAGATCAACCTGGGTCGGACGCTGGGCCACAATCTCGCCAATCTCCGCCAATCTCATCGAAGCCTGTAAGAGACGCGCACCCTGGGCAAAAGCACTGGCCCGGGTCGTGATCTCAATGTCCAAGACTGCAGCGCCCTGATCGATCTGGGCTTCGACCTGGGCCAACTGTTCCGGCGTTAACGGCACCGTTTCAATAGGCGCCGGTGTTTCGTCCGTCAGATCCTGCATGCCACCCTCGGCCAGGAACCGCAGACGATCCAGGCAGGCGTCGACGTCTACATCGCACGGCTCACGGGTAATCACCTCATCCCGCATGGCCTTCAGCACGTCGACGGTCACGAGCAACTCATCGGTCACCGCTTGATTAAGCGCTAACTCTCCCTCACGCATGGCGTCGAAAATGGTCTCCAACGTGTGCAACATCTCGGCCATTCGACGATGGCCCACGGTGGCAACCACGGCCTTGATCGTGTGAGCAGCGCGGAAAGTCGCATTGAGCGCATCGGCATCGGCCGCTTTCTCCAGCCTCAAAATGCCCGATTCTAATGCCTGTAGATTCTCATTGACGTCCTGGAGAAAGATATCCAGTTCGTCCGTCTCAAGCTCGAAAGACAGCGTTTTGTTCATCAGGTGTCTATCCCTATCCCCCACCCTCCATCGCAGCAAGGGACTGGCCTAAGCAGTGACCCATTGCACTAATTTTGGGTCGTAATTTGTGAAAATTCGTGGTAAAAAAGATCCGTCTCTGCCCCGTGGAGATCTGCTCTGTGCAAAAGTGTTGCTAGTGAAAATCAAGCACTCTACTGACGCCTGATGGACAAAACATTCTCCAAGTTCAATAAGACAATCAAACGCTCGTCAACCTTGCCGGTCTCAAATGCTCCTACATTGACAATGCCACTGATAAAAGCGGTCTCGACCGTAGAGATGAGAGGAGATGGCGGCTGAATCGCCTGTTGGGGGACAAGCAACACCTCAACCATAGTATCTACGAGCAATCCAACCTTGGCGCCGGGCAGCTCGGCTACGATGATGCGCGTATCCTTGGTGAATTCTTGCAACGGCAGACCGAGTCGCCGCCGCAAATCGACGACTGGGAGCACCTCGCCCCGCAGGTTGATCACCCCTTCGACGTAATCGGGTGTATTAGGCACAGCCGTGATTGGCTGGCGCTTGATGATGCTATCCACGATTTGAACGTCCAGGCCATAATCTTCGCCGGTGATGGTAAAGATCACCAATTGAC
>DSAR01000226.1 GCA_011046405.1 Chloroflexota bacterium
TCCTGCTGGCCGCCGCCGACACATTCCGGGCGGCGGCGATGGACCAATTGGGCATCTGGGCCGGTCGCGCTGGCGTCAACGTCATCACCGGGGCGGTAGGCGGCGATCCGGGCGCCATCGTCTACGACGCGCTACAAGCGGCGCAATCCCGCCAAGCTGACATCGTCATCGTCGATACCGCCGGTCGCTTGCACACCCAGTACAACCTGATGAGCGAGTTGCGCAAGGTGCACAAAGTCGCGGCTAAGAACGTCCCCGACGCGCCCCACGAGACGCTGCTGGTGCTCGACGCCACCACCGGGCAAAACGCGCTGGCCCAGGCCGAGCACTTCCAGAAAGCGGTCGACGTGACCGGCGTGATCCTGGCCAAACTGGATAGCACCGCCCGGGGCGGCATGGTCTTCGCCGTCGCCCGCGACCTGGGCCTGCCAATCCGTTTCGTGGGCGTCGGCGAAAAGATAGAAGACCTGGCCCCCTTCGACGCCGACGCCTTCATCGACGGCCTATTCGACTAACCAAATACCAACCTACCATATACCAATATACCAATTTACCAACCTAGCAACCAGGAGGACACTTTGGAAGAGATTAACGAACGATTGACCGCATTACAGGAAAAATTAAACCTCATCCGGAGGCGTCTTTGACCTTCCAGCGAAAGAAGAAGAGATCGCGCGGCTAGAAAAACGGGCCAGCGCCCCAGACTTCTGGGACGATCCCCAGACGGCTCAACAGGCGATGCAGCGGTTATCCAGCTTGAACGAAGAAAAAGCGCTGTGGGATCAATTCACCCACCGGGTGCAGGATAACCTCGAACTCGTCACCCTGGGAGATGAGAGTCTGGCGGAGGACCTCTCCGCCGAGACCGAAACCCTGGAACGAGAGATGGAAAAGTTGGAGTTCCAACTGCTCCTCTCAGGCCCCCACGATCGCAGCGACGCCATTCTCGCCGTCCACGCTGGCGCCGGGGGCACCGACTCCCAGGATTGGGCCGAGATGCTGCTCCGGATGTACCTGCGATGGGGCGAGGCCCAGGGACACAAAGTCGAAATCGTGGATCAGATCGCCGGTGAAGAGGCTGGCATCAAGCGCGCGATGGTGGCCCTTTCTGGTCGCTACGCCTACGGCTATTTGCGCGCCGAGCGTGGCGTGCACCGTCTGGTCCGGCTCTCCCCCTTCGACGCCGCTCACCGCCGGCACACCTCGTTCGCCCTGGTCGAGGTCTGGCCAGACCTAGGTGAGGAGGTCTCCGTATCCATCGACCCAAACGATCTACAAATCGACACATTCCGGGCGTCGTCGGCCGGGGGACAGCACATGCAAAAGAATGAGACCGCCGTGCGCATCACCCACCTGCCCACCGGGATCTCGATCTCATGCCAAAACGAACGCTCGCAATCCCAAAACAAAGAGACGGCAATGCGCGTGTTACGCGCGCGCCTCATCCAATTGGAAGAGGAGAAGCTGCAAGAAGAGATCGACGAACTGAAAGGCGAGCACGTGGACGCCGGTTGGGGCAACCAGATTCGTTCCTACGTCCTTCACCCATACCAGATGGTCAAAGATCATCGCACCAACCACGAGACCGGAAACATCCAGGCCGTGCTGGACGGTCAATTGAATGAATTGATGGAGGCCTACCTCCGGCATACCCTGGGCGACGAACGTTAGATCAAGAGCTTCCTGAAACCGAACAAGGAGAAAAAATGAGCAAAAAGAAATCCTCCACAGAGCGCTCCAAGCGACCCGCCTCGAAAGGCCGGGAGCCCCAGGTGGGGCCCCAGGTGGGGCCCCAGGTGGGGCCGCAGAAGGGACCGCAAAAGGGGCCAAAGAGTGGGCCAAAGAGTGGGCCACAGAAGAGCAAGCCTTCCCGTTCCACCCCCAGCGGCCGGCCCGCCTCCAGCCACAAGGCTGCTGCAATCGCCGGGGCCACCGCGGCAGGCGCCGTCGGCGCAACTGCGGCCGCAACTGCGGCCGGGGAAGAGTGGCGCAGCAAACTCGACAGATTGCAGTCCGATTTCAACAGGTTGCACGACGAGATGCTGCTAACCAGCATCCACGACGAGACATCCGAAATTCAGACGACGCTCTCGATGCTGCCCACCCAGATCGAAATGTTGCGTAATCGAGGTTACGTCTTCCGCAACTACCTGGAACGCAAGATCGAGGTCTTGGCCACGCAGTGGAACGAATCGCAGAGCCGAATATCCCAAGAGGTCGATCGCCGTTCGAGGGAATTGACGATGGATTCCGCCACCGCCGAGCGCGCCATCCAACAGGCGATGAGCGGTAACCCATCTCAACTGATGCGGGCCGAGAGCGCCGTCAATACGCTGGAAAGCAAGGTGCGGGCCGCCCAATCGGCCATCGGGGCGATGTACAACTCGCTCCAACAGAACCTCGATCAAACCCGCTCCCAGGTCGAAGAGGCGAAGACGCTCCTCGACCGGATCGACGAGGCCAGTTTCCAACTCCACCCTGCCGAGGACCCGGTCGCATCCTGCAAGGCGCAATACATCGGGCGCGGCGACGAAACCCCTGAAGGCATCCTCTACCTCACCGACGAACGCCTGCTCTTCGAGCGCAAGGAGGAGGTCGCCACGAAGAAAGTGCTCTTCATCACGACCCAGAAAGAGACCGTCCAGGAGTTCATCTTCGACGTGACCGTCGGGCAGATCGACGAGGTCAACGCCACCGACCAACGCAAGTTCCTGAAACGTAAGGAGATGCTGGAACTGTTATTCTCGCCGGACGCCGACCTCAACGGGGCCACCCTGCGGCTCATCAACGCCAAAAACGAGGATTGGGCGATGCTGATCGGGCGGGTCAAGTCGGGCGAGATCGACAAGGAACGCACGCAGCCCAAGGACGAGGCGGTCGTGGAAGCGGCCCAGTCGGCGCCGACCAAGTGCACGACTTGCGGCGCGACGCTCTCCACCAAGATCGTGCGGGGAATGCGCGAGATCTCGTGTGAGTACTGCGGCTCGGTGATTCGCCTGTAACCGCTCAATTGACGTATGGCTGATTGGCTGGCGCGGGTGCGGAAGTTCAGCGATACACACGGCCTGCTGGCATCGGGCGACGGCGTGATCGTCGGCGTCTCCGGCGGGCCAGACTCGCTCTGTCTGCTCCACGCGCTGACCCGCCTGAAGGAGACATACGATCTGACCCTCCACGTCGCCCACCTTCACCACGGCGCACGGGGGAGCGACGCCGATGCCGACGCCGAGTTCGTGCTTCACCTGGCATCTGAGTTCGACCTGCCGGTCACCGTAGAACAACGGGACGTTCCAGCCCTGGCCCACACCCACAAAATGGCGTTCGAGGAGACGGCCCGGCGTGTACGCTACGCATTCCTGGCCCAATTGGCCGAGAAACACGGCGCCCGCAAGATCGCCGTGGGACACAACGCCGACGACCAGGCCGAGACGGTTCTGATGCACTTCCTGCGCGGCGCCGGCCCGACCGGGTTGCGGGGCATGCTGCCGCTCACACCCCTGAAGGATTATCGCCTGCTCGAACCCTTTTACGCTCGCCCCACCCCACCTGACGATACCCTCACCGCACCGCCTGACGTCAGCATCATCCGCCCCCTGCTCAACGTCTCCCGGGCCGAGATCGAGCAATACTGCGCCGAGCACGATCTCTCCCCCCGCTTCGACCGCTCCAACCTGGATACCACCTATTTCCGCAACCGGTTGCGCCACGAACTCATGCCCCTGCTGGAAACCTACAATCCCAACATCCGCGCCCGCCTGTGCCACACCGCTGACGTCATCGCCGCCGATTACGAACTGATAGCAAAGTTGCGAGCGCAAGCGTGGGAGGAGGTCGTGCGAGAGGAGAGCGCGGGCGGATGGACAGCATCCGCGCGTGTCATCTTCGACCAGGCCGGGTGGCGGGCGCTGCCGGTCGCGCTCCAGCGGGCCACGTTGCGCCGGGCGACCTATCGCCTGCGCCGGAGCCTGCGCGACGTCGATTTCGTCCACATCGAGAACGCGCGCGAGATTGCACTGCGGGGCGAGACCGGCGACCAGGCGACGCTGCCGATGAATCTGGCACTCACCGTCGGTTACGAGACCCTCACCGTCGGCGACGCCGGGGCCTTTCCCACACCGCTCCCCGACGACGAGCCGCTGCTCCACACAACTCACCCGGTGGACGTGTCGATCCCCGGCGTCACGCCGTTGCCCCAATCGGAATGGCGCTTGCGAGCGGAGATTCTGATCGGATGGAAATCGCCGCACCTGGAACAGGAGATCCTATCCAACACCAATCCCTGGACCGCCTACCTGGACGCCGACGCGCTCGCTCCCTCCGTCGTGCTCCGCCCCCGACGACCGGGAGACCGCTTCTATCCCCAGGGCATGCGGGGACATAGCGTCAAGTTGAGCGCCTTTATGATCAACCTCAAGATTCCCCAGGCATGGCGAGATTACGTGCCCCTCCTGGTGGCGGGGGCGGATAGACAGCATCCGGCGGATAGACAGCATCCGGCGGATAGACAGCATCCGGCGGATAAAAAGCATCCGGCGGATAGACAGCATCCGGCGGATAAAAAGCATCCGGCGGATAAAAAGCATCCGGCGGACATCGTGTGGGTGTGCGGGCGTCGCATCGGCGAGAAAGCGGCCATTGGGCCAGAAACCCAACGGGTCGTGAAGCTGTGCTTCGAGCGAAACGGCTGTCCTGGCCAAAAAGCACGTCCGTTCTAAGGCCAGCCACTGTGAATTCGAAGGGGGATTTTTGAAAGATTTCATTCACAAATCCAGACATTCCTGAAGCGCATCCAATACGATATTGGCGTAGTGGTGCTGTTTGCGGTTTTGACAGGCATGTGTATCACACGCCCACTTTCAACTTGCGCCCTGGGTTGAATGTAATCACCTTCGATTCGAAAGAGCCGGCCACGCTGGTCGTCGGCGATCCCAAATGCGCCGGTCCCGCGCGGCTGATGGGATCAGAGTGTAATACCCATTTAACCCTGGAACGAAGTTTGAGCATCCTATTTCAAGACATCAGCGTGGTCGATGAGGGCATAACGCCTGTGGACGTGCCCCTGAGCGACGGCGTAACCCTGTTAGGGTATCAATGTTCAGGCGAAGCCCTGCCCAGGCAGCGGATCGAGGTACTGTTGTACTGGCAAACTCGCGCGCCGCTGACCGTGGATTACACGACCTTTATTCATTTGATTGACCCGACGACCGGGACGTTGATCGCGCAGTTCGACAATCCGCCCGTGGATGGCCTTGTTCCGACATCGAAGTGGACCGTAGGCGATGTGATGGTGACCCGGATGATGCTCGAATTGCCCTCGGAGATGCCCCCCGGTAACTACGATCTGCTGGCGGGTATGTACACGTATCCTGACCTGGTGCGTTTGCCGGTCTGGTCTGAACGCCCCTTTTCCGAACATGGCCTGGTGTGGTTATTATCCCTGGATGTAGCGCTGCGCTAACCCGTTGGGCGAGTGATCACCACAAAAAGGGCGACGACCGACGAGCGTGTGGCAACCGGCCGGGCAGATTGCCAGTCGAGAATCTACAACCGTGCACCCTCATCACCAATCGCATAGAGTCTAGTTTTTGGGGGTCAATTACAAAAGACCTATCCGTAGCTCACGCACCGCGCGCTGGACAAAATAGGGCCTAACCCATGGGATCCTTGCACAGCAAGCAAGAATTTGGCGGTCGACGATTTCTTATTGGATCTGGCTCTGCCAGGTTAGGGAACAAGGTATCCTTACCCCCGAAGTTGAAACTGCGATGATTCTTTGGGATTTCGCATGGTCGCGGTGAGAGATTCGTGGCGAAAAATTGACCGCTCGCCAAGCCAACGATGCGAACTAGCAGAGAGCCGCTGCGATGAAGAACTTCTACGATATGGCTGGTATGAAAAAAGGGGACGAGCAATGACCGAATACGTTGATTACCTAATTATGCATGGCCATCTCTTCACCATGCGAGGGGAAGGGGTAGGGTGCGTGGCCGATGGAGCCGTGGCCATCGCTGGCGACTGTATCGTGGGCGTGGGGCCAACCGACGATCTACTCGAACGCTTCACGGTCGGGGAGACCATCGACGCCAGCGACCAGGCCGTGTTGCCCGGCCTGATCGACGCGCACATGCACGCCCGGTGGGCAGTGGCGCGTGGGGTCGCCCAGGACGTCACTCACTGGATGCAGCGCGCCCTGGCTCCTTATGCCCGCCACATGACGCCAGCAGCGGCAATGGCCGGGACTCGATTGAATACGCTAGAGGCCATCAAAGCAGGCACCACGACCTTCGTGGAGTACGCAAAACCGGCGCCAGGATGGGCGGCCTTTTTCGCCCAAGTCGGCGTCCGCGCCCGGCTGACGCCGACCATCAACGCGCTCCCGCCCGGTGGCATGGCCGGGTGGCGGATGGGAGATCTGTACCCACTGGATTCATCGGTCGCCGAGCGGGACATCGAGGCCGCCCAGGCGCTGGCCCGCGATTGGCACGGCGCAGCCGATGGGCGGATCACGGTGATGTTTGGCCCCCAGGCCCCCGACATGCTCTCCCGCGAGCACTTGCTGAAGATCAAACGGCTGGCCGACCGGGACGGCTTGATGATTCATATGCACGTGGCCCAGGGCGACCGGGAGATCGAGCAGATGCTCCAGCGTTACGGCCAACGGACGCCGGCATACCTGGAAGAGATCGGCTACCTGGATCGGCAACTGTTGGCCGTTCACCTCACTGAGGCCACCGACGAGGAGGCGGCCCTCGTCGCCCGGCGCGGCGCGAGCATGGCCCTTTGCTCGGGCAGCATCGGCGTCATCGACGGGATCGTCCCCCCGGCCCGCGCTTTTCGCGACGCGGGCGGCCGGGTGGCGTTGGGTTCCGACCAGACCAGCGGCAACAATTGCGCCAATCTTTTCAACGAGATGAAGTTGACGGCCCTGTTCAACAAGATCAAATACCGGGACCCGACCGTTATGCCCGCATGGGAGGTGTTGCGGATGGCCACCATCGAGGGGGCATGGGCCATTGGCCTGGGCGAGCAGATCGGTTCGCTGGAGGTGGGCAAACAGGCCGACCTGATCCTGGTCGATCTGACCGCGCCTAACCTGTCACCGGTGCTGAATACGCCGATCCGCAACGTGGTGCCCAACCTGGTCTACGCTGCCAGCGGACATGAGGTCCAGACGTCGATGGTGGCGGGCCGGATCCTGATGCGCGATCGAGAGGTCCTGGTCGCCGACGAGCGGGCGATCCGGGCCGAGACCCAGATAGAGGCAGAGGCGCTGGCCCGGCGCGTCGCCGCCGATCCGGTGCACGGGGGGATGGCGCTACTGACGGCAATGGAAGCCGGACAGTTGTAGGGGGCAGGCCCACATCGAACCTCAGAGGTGGCTTGAGATTATCCCAACTTTCGGGTATCATGAAGGTCGAGAATCACGCGGCAAGAAGATGACCTGAGCAAGGAACATCTGACTATTTTGCAGGAGGTATGAGAATGCTCTATCGATTTGATCCTATGTACTGGATGATCAGTCTGCCGGCACTGATTTTGGCCTTGGCGGCCCAGGCGTGGGTGCGCTCGTCATATAAAAAATATCTGCAGGTGCGGAACGCGGCGGGTATGACCGGGCGCGAGGCCGCGCAACACCTGATGCGGTCGGCGGGATTACAGTTGCGCGTCGAGCGCGCTCAAGGCCAACTCTCTGACCACTACGATCCGCGCAACGACGTCTTGCGGCTTTCGGATGGCGTCGCGAATCGCGCATCGGTGGCCTCCGTGGCAATTGTGGCTCACGAGCTGGGCCACGCACTCCAGGATGCCAATGCCTATATGCCGCTGCGCCTGCGTTCTGGGCTGGTGCCTATGGTCAACTTCACCTCATGGCTGGGGCCAATTCTTTTTATCGTGGGACTATGGCTCAATGTCTTCGAGCTGGCACTCGTGGGTGTTATAATCTTCTCTGGAGCGGTGCTCTTCGCGCTGGTGACCCTGCCGGTAGAGATCAACGCCAGTCGTCGCGCGATGCAGATGTTAGATCAGAGCGGCCTCCTGCGGGGCGAGGAAGAGCGCAAAGGCGCGCGACGCATCCTCTCGGCGGCGGCGCTCACCTACGTCGCGGCGCTGGCGCAGTCTGTCTCGACCCTGCTCTACTATCTTCTACTGCTCAACAATCGGGGTTCTCGGCGGCGACGTTGATGATCTGACGATTGTCCTTCTTAGTTGGCAGGAGGCGACGATGAAAGCATACCGTTTCGTTCAAGTAGACGTTTTCACCCATATCCCCTTCGGCGGGAACCCCCTGGCCGTATTCCCCGAGGCAGAAGGATTGACGAACGAGGATATGCAACGCCTGGCCCAGGAGATGAACCTCTCGGAGACGACCTTCGTGCTCCCTGCCCAGACGGCGGAGGCTGACTTCAAGGTCCGTATCTTCACCCCGGCGGCCGAACTCCCCTTCGCCGGACATCCAGTGATCGGCACCCACTGGACGCTGGCCCACCTGGGGCGTGTGCCGTTACAGGAACCGCTAACCCAGGTCCGTTTCGAGTTAGGGGTCGGTGTGCTGGCCGCCGATCTGCACGTCAGCGATGCTCAGGTCACGCGGGTGGTCATGACCCAGGCTCGCCCCCAATTCCTCACCCACCTGGAGGACGTCACGGACCTGGCCACAGGGCTCGGGCTGCCGCCGGAGGCGATCACCGACACAAATCTGCCGGTGCAGATCGTCTCGACCGGGGTGCCACAAATGATGGTGCCAGTCCGCTCGCTGGCCGAGGTGCAGGCGATGGATGCCAACAAGCTCAACACCGGCGTGCTCAACGAGGTCTGCCGACAACTGGACACCGAGTGTGTGATGGTCTTCACATTCGAGACGGAGCAGGCCGCGTCCACGGTCCACGTGCGAATGTTCGCACCACTGCTCGGTGTCCCTGAAGACCCCGCCACCGGCAGCGCCAATGGAGCGCTGGGCGCCTACCTGGTCCATCACCGGGCTGTGACGGTAACCGAGCCGAGCACACACATCATCAGCGAACAAGGGGCCGAGATGGGACGCCCCAGCACCATCTACGTCGAAGTCGATAGCCAGGGCGAGACGAGCGGCGCCGTACGCGTGGGGGGAGAGGTCGTCGCAATCGCTGAGGGGACCATCCGTTTCTAACGATCCCAGACTTCGAAGGTCTGGTATTCCAGGATCAACCCCCAGTCTTCGGCCACGGGAATGTAAGTTTCCAGCACTTCCTCGCCGTGATAGCTTTGATAGATGCCACTCTCCGTCTGGCCCGCCAGCACGTCCTGAGTCGCCGGCGTGTCGATCTGGTAAGCCGAGTAGAAGGTTTCCTCCTCGGCCCCCTCTCGGGCTTCTTCCCAGAAGCGCGCTTCGGTCAGCAGGTAGCCCTCGCGATCGATGAGGTAAGCGTCCCTGGTTTCACTCTCCCTCGTCCCCTGCAGGACCTCAACGACGTAGGGGGTTTGGACCGGAATCAGGGATGCGCCGAGAATCTCACCGTCGTCCGATAGAACCGGCGCGGAAAAGGCAACGTCGGGCAGGCCGGTGACGACCGATAGCTCGATGTCCGTGTAGTAGGTCTCGCCTTGATACATCGTGGACTCAAACCAGGGCATGGCGGAAAGATCGACCACGCCCCACTCTCTCTTACATGAAAAAACGGGCGCCTAATGGATCCAGCGGTGCTTGATCAGTCCAGGAGTGCCTTCAAATCAGCCCGCGTGTAGGGTTTCAAAACGATATCCCGAATTCCCAGGGGCATCAACGCCATCGTGCGCTCCACCCGCAGGCTAGAGGCCACCACGAAGGTCCTATCATTGACCCCCGCCGATTTCAAGCGCTTCAAGGCCGCTTTCACGTCCGCCAGGGCCAATACGTTATCCACCAAAATCAGGTCAAACCGCCCCACGCCAGACAGTTCGATGATCGAGCGTTCCACCTTGTTGCCCGCCTCTGTCAACACCTCGGTCACGAACTGGCTCCAACGATCGTCGTCATCGATCAACAGGATCGACCTATCGCTGGGCAACTCCACGGATTTCAGCCGACCATCATATACCGGGACTTTCAATTCGAACATTGCGCCGTCGTCAGGGTGGTCGGCAGCCGAGATCTCTCCATCTGTCTGCTTCATAATTTGCACACACGCCGATAGCCCCAGCCCTGCGTGAGAGACGCCCTTGCTCGTGTAGAAGGCCGCCCAGATCTTTTCCATCTCCTCCGCCGGTATCCCCGGGCCATTATCGATCACGCGCACAGCCACGTACTGGTCATTCTCCTCGTCGGGCGCTATCTCGACCCGGATGCGCGGTTGCTCCACGTCCTCCGTCGCCTCCATCGCATTCTTGAAGACGTAACCAAAGGCCCGGGCCAGTTGTGTCGTATCGGCCACGATCAATGGCAGGTCTGGGGCCACGTCATACGTCACGATATTCGGCGGGATATCCATCGAAACGGCCACATCTCTGACTACGTCGTCGATCATCGCCGGGCGAGGCTTTTCTTCGCGGGCCGGCCCGATCAGATGCTCCTGCACCGACACGATCAAACTGGCGCTGTCGTCAATCGTATCGAGATCTTCCTGCATCGACGCGAGCAGATCAGGGTCAACCCCCGACAGACTCAGCAAATCATCGCGCAGTAAATCGACGCTGGTGGAGATGGGCAGGGCTTTGTTGCCGATCCAGTGGATCGCTGCCAGTGTGGAGGTCGCCAGGGCCTCGAAGGTCTTGGTTCGCAACAACTCGGCGTGAGCGGCCTCCAGTTCCTCCAATAATTGGGCATTGCTGATGGCCACGGCCAGATGATCGGCCATGGCCTGCAAAGAACTGACGTCCTCGTCGCTAAAAGCCGCCTCCTCGATGCTCTGCACGGTCACAGCGCCAATAGCTCTATCTCCCACGATCAGGGGCAGCGCCATTTCTGACCGCGTGAAGGGTAAGGCGGGGTTCTTGAAGTGCACCGGTTCCTCGCCCACGTCCAGGGCGATGCGCGCCTTACGTTGTTCGATACTCGCGCCGATCATCGAGTGGCCTCCAATGGCCAGTTTATGTCCCTTGGCGATCATCGAAGCGCCGGCATCGCCGCGACCGGCCCGCAGCACGGCCCATTCCCGGCTCTCGTCGACCAGGAACACACCCGCGTAGTAGAATCCGTATGCGTCACAGATGATGTCCACCGTCTTATGCAAAAGTTTGTCCAGTTCCAGGATCGAGGTCACGTCTCGCCCCACCTGGGCGGCCGCTTCTAGCAGCCGGGCTCGCCGCTCGGCCCGCGCCAGCAGCTTTTGATTCTCCGTGTGCAAATGCGCGTTGCGAATCGCGACGGCCAACTGGTCGGCCATGGTCTGCAAAACGGTGATGTCATCCTCGGTGAAGGCGGCCTCTGCGGTGCTCTGAACCGTGACCGCGCCGATGACGTCATCCCCCACGATCAAGGGCAAGGCCATCTCTGAACGGGTATCCGGCAGATGCGGGTTTTTGAAGTGAACCGGTTCTTCCCCGACGTCCAACGCGATGAGCGCCTTGCGCTGGCCCGTTGCAACGCCAATCATCGAGTGGCCGTCGACCTTCAACTTGTGGCCAGCCGCGATCATCGCCTCGCCAGACTTGCCCCGTCCAGAGCGCAAGACTGCCCACTCTCCGGTCTCGTCGATCAGGAACACCCCGGCATAGTAGAATCCAAATTCATCGCAGATGATATCCACCGTCTGGTCCAGGAGCAAATCCTGGTCCAGGATCGACGTGACGCCCCGGCCCACCTTGGCGGCGGCCTGGAGCAATTTGGCGCGTCGCTCGGCGAGTTTTACGTTATCTTGCTCTTGCATAGTCAGATCCTCGCTCATTCGCTTTTACTCGCTTTCATCCAGAATATCGTTCACGATATCGAGCAATTCCGCCTCTCGTCCCTTGACGAAATAAGCCCGGGCGCCTCGTTTGACCGCTTCCTTCGCCCGTTCGACCTCGTCGAACGCAGTGAGCACGACGACCGGCAAGTCGTCGTCCAACTCCAGGAGTTTGCTCAGTAATTTCAGGCCAGCGTTGGCGTCCTCCACGCCCTCGAAATTGGGCATGTTCAAATCCAATATCGCGATGTCGAAAGGGCCTTCCTCCTCATCCTCCAGGGCCTCCTCGAACAAGGCCAGCCCTCCACTTACATCCTCGGCCGTATCCACGTCGAAACCGGCTCGAAATAGCGTCTTCTCCATACTACGCCGGACCAGGCGCTCGTCGTCTACCAATAGTATTCTCGCATCGGCCATCACATACACTTCCTTTCCAAATGATTTCTATCGCATTACAATTAGGGCTTACGCAGTTGAAAGAAGTGGGACGCAGATGACGCTCCTGCGGAGCGGATGCAGACTTCCGCAGATAAAGACTCAAAAATCAGCGTTTATCCGCGTTTTTCTGCGTCCAA
>DSAR01000493.1 GCA_011046405.1 Chloroflexota bacterium
GGCCGCGTTGCGTGAACTGGGCGGCGTCGCCCCGGAGATGCCAGCCGCGCCGACGGCGCCGGCCGTACAGCCGGTAACCGAGCGCGAGGCTGAACCCGAGATCGCAGAGCCGAAGCGCGCGCGCCCCGTCGTACTGGCCTGGTCTGAGGACCAAGAGACAGGGATCGACCTGGCGAAAGAGAAGTGGATAGGCCAGGTCCGCGAGGTCACGCTGGGGGCGACAGCCGAGGATGGTGGCACGCGCACCAAGACGGTCACCGTCGGTGGACAGGCGACCATGCCCTTCCTCGACTTCGAGGGCGACACGGGGCACAAGCCTGCGCTCGCCATTGAGATTCAGGACCGCAAGCCCACCGACTGGTCCCCGCTCCTGATGGAGGTCTGGGGCGACGTAGCGCACGATCCGGGCGAGTGGGCCAGGGCGGCCGAGGAGGCCGGCGCCGACCTGATCGTGCTCCGGCTCAGCCTGACCGACGAGAACGACGAGCCCAACACGCCGGAACACGCCTGTGAGGCGACGCGCAAAGTGCTCGACGCGACCGGGTTACCCCTGATCGTGTTGGGGCCGGGGCAAGTGGATCCGGACAACGAATTGCTCGTGCCGGTGGCAGAGGCTGCGTCGGGCGAGCGAATCGTCCTCGGTATGTGCGAGGAGAAGAACTATCGCACTATCGTGGCTGCGGCGTTGGCGCATAATCAACTCGTCATCGCCCGCACGGCGATGGACGTCAACCTGGCCAAGCAGCTCAACATCCTGATCTCGGATATGGGCCTGCCGCTCGACCGAATCCTGATGGATCCGACCTGCGCGGCCGTCGGGTACGGGATGGAATACGGTTACTCGGTGATGGAGCGGCTGCGTCTTTCGGCCCTCCAGGGCGACAGTATGACCCAGTTGCCGATGCTCGTCACCGTGGGCGAGGAAGCGTGGCGCCAGAAGGAGAGCAAGGTTGGCGACGACGTCCCGAAGCCTGGGGAGAGTGGAAGGAACGGGCCATCAACTGGGAGACGGTAACGGCCTCCGGCCTGATCGAATCGGCGGCCGACATCGTCATCCTGCGCCATCCGGAGTCGGTGCGACGTGTACACAAGTTGATCGAGGCGTTGGGAGATTAGGTTGGTAGACTGGTAGACTGGTAGACTGGTAGGCCGGTAGACTGGTAGGCCGGTAGACTGGTAGACTGGTAGGCCGGTAGACTGGTAGGCCGGTATATTGGTAGACTGGTATATTGGTAGACCGGTAGATTTGTACCGATATACCAGTATACCAATATACCAGTATACCAATATACCAATATACCGACATAGGAGGAAACATGGCTCTTTCAGGCATTCAAATCTACAAGCTATTACCGCAGACGAACTGCAAGGATTGTGATTATCCGACTTGTCTGGCGTTTGCGATGAAACTGGCGGCCAAGCAGGCCGATCTCGACAAGTGCCCGCACGTCTCGGACGAGGCGCGGGAGCAGTTGGCCGAGTCGGCGGCGCCGCCAGTGCGGTTAGTGACCGTCTCGGCCAACGGCCGCGAGGTCAAGTCGGGGAACGAGATCGTGCTCTTCCGGCACGAGAAGACGTTCTACAATCCGACCGGTATCTTCGTCCGCGTGTACGACGACCAGCCGCTGGAGGAGATCAAGGCGACGGTCCAGGAAGTCGCGGATTACGTGGTCGAGTACGTCGGGATGGAACTGACCGTCGATGGGATCACGGTCCAATCGACCGGGGACGCTGACGCCTTCGCCGCCGCTGTCGAAGCGGTGCTGGACGTGGCCCAATTGCCCCTGATCCTCATCGCCGACGACGCCGATGTGATGGCCCAGGGGCTGGCGGCAGCCGAAGGGGTGCAACCCCTGATCGCCGGCGCCACAGCCGAGACCTGGGAATCCTTCGCCAAACTGGCGCAGGAGCACGAAGCGCCGATGGTGATCCGGGCCAACACGTTGAGCGAGCTGGCCGACCTGACGCAGAAGATCAAGGAAGCCGGCGTTGAGGACATCGTGCTGGATCCCGGCGTGCGCGATCTCAAGTCGCTGCTCTCGACCGCGACGCTGATCCGCCGCATGGCGCTCAAGGAGACCTACCGTCCGTTGGGTTACCCGCTCATCATGTTCCCCGGTGAGTGTGTGGACGACGAGGACATGGTCCCGGTCGCAGCGACCCAGGCTATCACCAAGTACGGCGGGTTCGTCGTGCTGGATCGTTTCAGCCCGGCGACGATCTACCCGCTGCTGGCGCTGCGGACCAATATCTACACCGACCCGCAGCAACCGATCCAGGTCCAACCCGGCGTCTATGAGATCAACGATCCCAAGGCGGATTCGCCGGTCATGGTGACCACCAACTTCTCCATCACCTACTTCTCGGTGGCGAACGAGGTAGACGGCAGCGGCAACCCCGGCTGGCTCCTGGTGGCCGACGCCGAGGGGATGAGCGTGCTCACCGCCTGGGCGGCAGGCAAGTTCGACGCCGAGCGGATCGCCAAGTCGGTCAAGGTGAACGAGATGACCGACAAGGTCGAGCACCGCAAGCTCATCATTCCCGGCCACGTATCGGTGTTGCTGGGTGAGCTGGAAGAGGAGTTGCCAGACTGGGAGATCCAGGTCGGGCCGCGCGAGGCGGTGGACCTGCCCGGTTATCTCAAGGTGTGGAACGCGGGGTGAGTTAGGCGCCATACGGTAAAGAAACCAGGTTTTTTGGAAAAACCTGGTTTCTGGCAGCTTTGAGCTGTATTGGACTGAGTTGAGTTTTAGGAAGCGACGTCCCAGAATGTCGGACGTGATGGAACGTCGGTTTTGGGGCGTCGCCTCCTGGTTTGTGTCGTTTTTGTCCGGGGAAGGTGTGTCTTTTTTCCGAGATGACAAAGACGTGACCTTTGTCCGTTTTAACTCACGAAGTGCGTCACTGGCAGGATGAGGCGCTTTGTGGTATCAGTATTACGTTTCAATGAAGTCTCTTTTTGTTGCTGTGATCTCTCCATCTAGCTATGAGGAGGTATCGCCATAGACACCGTTAGCGTGCGCTTTGAACCGGCTGGCCGTGAAGTAGACGTGCCCTCGGGCACGCTCCTGAGCGAGGCGGCTCAAAAGGCCGGAGTAGACGTCCTGATGCCCTGTGGCGGGCAAGGCCGGTGTGGACGTTGCGCGGTCATCGTCGAAACGGGCGAGACGAAGCGCCGTTCGACCCAGCGCCTCTCTCCCGACGCCGTGGCGGCCGGGTACGTGCTGGCCTGCCAGACCGACGTGGTGAGCGACGCCGTCGTGCGCGTGCCGCCGCAGGATAAGATCGAACGGCGCTTGACCGACGGCAAGCGAGTGTCCAAGGTTGCCTTGCCGTTCTCCTACAGCGTGCACGATCAGCCATTGCGCAAGTACGCCGTGACGCTGGAACCGCCCTCAATGCAGGATCAGACGGACGATTGGTCCCGCTTGCGGCGCGAGTTGTCTCGTCAACATGGTATGGGCGAAATACAGGCCTCATTGCCGGTCTTGCGCAAGTTGGGCCACGTGTTGCGCGAGGGCGACTGGACGGTCACGGTGGTGGTCGACCTGGATCCGTTGGGCTACCCCAAGACGGCTGATACGCCCCCCGCGCCGCCCCAGTTGATCGACGTGCTGCCCGGCGAGCATCTGGAAACGCTGTGGGCCATCGCCATCGACATCGGCACGACCAGCAATCACGTCTGGCTGGTCGACATGATCAGCGGCGAGGTGCTATCCCAACAGGCAGCTTACAATGGGCAGATTGCGCGGGGCGAGGACGTCATCTCGCGCATCATCTATGCCTCCAAAGGAAACGGGCTGGCGGAACTCCAGGATCTGGTAATGGGGACGCTCAACCAGCTGATCGCGCAAGCGACGGAGGAACGGGGCGTTGATCCCGACGAGATTTACAAGGCCACGATCGCCGGTAACAGCACGATGATCCATCTCTTCACCGGCACGCCCCCCGAGTCGATCCGCCTGAGCCCCTTTATCACGGCGGTCAATCAGTTCCCGCCATTCCCGGCCCGGGAGATCGGCCTGCGGGTGAATGCCGAGGCCGTGCTCGATTGTCTGCCGGGGATCGCCTCCTACGTGGGCGCCGATATCACCGCCGGCGTGGTCAGTTCGCGGATGTGCGAAGAGGGCAAGTTGACGCTCTTCATCGACATCGGCACCAATGGTGAGATCGTGATGGGCGATTGCACCTGGCTCATCGCCTGTGCCTGTTCTGCCGGGCCGGCCTTCGAGGGGGCGGGCGTGGTACACGGGATGCGAGCCACGGCCGGCGCCATCGAGGAGGTGTGGATTAACCGGGGGGATGCTGACGACCCGTACGAGATCGAATATCGGGTGATCGGCGACGATGCGCCCCGGGGAATCTGCGGTTCCGGCCTGATCTCGCTGATGGCCGAGATGTTCGTCGCCGGCGTGATCGACAAGAGCGGCAACGTGGACCTGACCCTGCCGACCGACCGGGTGCGCGAGGGCGAGCATGGCGCCGAGTACGTCGTGGCGTGGGCCGACGAGTCGGCCACCGGCGAGGATATTGCCATCACGACAGTCGACCTGGACAACCTGATGCGGGCCAAGGCGGCTATTTACGCTGGGTTCTCCGTCCTGGCGGAGAGCGTGGGGCTGTCGCTGGCAGACGTGGAACAGGTGCTCATCGGCGGGGCTTTCGGCCAGTACATCAACGTGGAGAAAGCGATCCAGATCGGCTTGCTGCCCGACAAGCCCTTCGAAAGTTTCCACTTCCTGGGGAATACGTCGGTGCGCGGGGCGTACGTGGCGCTTCTTTCTGAGGAGCGCCGCCAGCGGGTGGACGAGGTGGGGCAGATGATGACCTACCTGGAGCTTTCGGCCGACAATACCTTCTTCGATGCCTTCAACGCTGCGTTGTTCCTGCCGCACACCGACGAGAGCCAGTTCCCGTCGGTGATGGCGTTGCAAGCACGCAATGCGCGCGAGGGGTGATGATATCAGAAGGCATGGAACCGGGTGTCTGGTTGAATTTAGTTGACAAGGGAGGGTGATGATGTACGAACGCATCTCGATTGACCCAAAAGTGTGTCATGGTCAGGCCTGTATCAAAGGCACGCGTATCCCGGTTCATCAGGTCCTACATATGTTGGCGAACGGAGACACCATCGAAGAGTTGTTGCTAGAATATCCTTCTCTTGAGCGCGAGGATATCTTGGCCTGCCTCGATTATGCCGCTGCGCTTGCTGAAGAGCAAGTAACACCCGTTCAAGGGATGGCAGTTGTGGCATGAATATCCTGGTAGATGAAAATATCCCTTGGATGTATCTTCTCAATAAGTTGGGGAGCTGTGGCCGGTCTCCCGACCGAGCCACAGCGGGCACGGTCAGGAGACCGGCCCGAGCGAGTTTGCCCCGGTTTATTGAGATGATACGTGCAAAGCGTCTGGCAAGCAGGGGAATGAATAAGTGGGACGTGCTATGAATCTGAGAGGGCTTCATCTCTTACTCACGTACCAATGCAATTACGAGTGCGAGCACTGCTTCGTCTGGGGCAGTCCCTCCCAGGGTGGAACGATGACGTTGGCCCAGGTGCGCGAGATATACCGTCAGGCGCAGGCGCTGGGGACGGTGGAGACGATCTACCTGGAGGGCGGTGAGCCGTTCCTCTACTACCCAATCATGTGCCGGGCGGCGCAGGAAGCGGCGGAGATGGGCTTTGGCGTGGGGATCGTGACCAACAATTATTGGGCGACATCGGTCGAGGATGCGCTTGAGTGGCTGCGCCCGTTGGCCGGGGTGTTGCAGGATTTGTCCATCTCCACCGATCTTTTTCACGCCGACGAGGTCGTGAGTGCACAGGCACGCAACGCCCTGGTCGCGGCCGAGCAGTTGGGTATCTCCACCGGCACCTTGATCTGCGAATCGCCGCTCGAAACCGTGGTGAACGGAGACGCATCTCAAGGGGACGTGGTGATGTACAAGGGTCGGGCAGCGGTGAAACTGGCCCAGAGCGTGAAGGAAAGGCATCCGTGGCATATCTTCAATGAGTGCCCGTACGAGACGTTGGACGATCCCGGGCGGGTACACGTCGATTGTGAGGGGAACTTGCACCTGTGCCAGGGGATCACGATGGGCAGTCTATTTGAGCGTTCGCTGGCGGATCTGGTATCGAGCTACGATCCATCTGCCCATCCCATCGTGGGGCCGCTCCTGGCGGGCGGGCCGGCGGCACTGGTGCAGCGCTATGACCTGCCCCACGAGGCGACTTACGTGGATGCCTGTCACTTATGCTACACCGTGCGCGAGACGTTACGCGCACGCTTCCCGGACTGTCTGGGGCCGGGACAGGTTTATGGAGCGGGCCTGCCGAGGGCCTGAAAAGAGGTAGAATTGACGAAAACGATAGCTTTCGCCGGTAAAGGCGGCACTGGTAAGACGACGATTTCGGCGTTGTTCATCCGTTACCTGGTCGAGGAGTGTGAGGGTTCGATCCTGGCCATCGACGCCGATCCGGCCACCAATCTTCACATGGTGCTGGGGATGGCCGGCGACCGGGATTTGGAAACGGTGGGCGCGATCCGCGAGGAGATGTTGGGCATGGTGAAGACCAGCGGCGCGTTGGCCGGTTCGATGCCCGGCGGGATGAGCAAGCAGGAGTACCTGGACTACCAGGTGCAGATGGCGATTGAGGAAGGTGAGCGGGTGGACCTGCTGGTGATGGGCCGCCCGGAGGGACAGGGTTGTTACTGCGCCGCCAACCAGATGCTGCGCGTGATCGTGGACCGGATTGGGAAACAGTACGATTACGTCGTCATCGACAACGAGGCCGGCATGGAGCACCTCAGCCGGCGGACCACGCGCGACGTGGACGTCCTGCTCCTGGTGACCGATCCCACACAGCGGGGGCTGATCACCGCCCGGCGTATGGCGGAGATGGCGCCGACGCTGGAAATTGGCGTAGGTCACACCTACCTGATCGTCAATCGCGTGAGAGGTGGGTTGCCCCCCCAGTTGGAGGAGGTTATTGAGGAGAGCGGCTTGGATCTGATCGGTGTGACGCCGGAGGATCCAGCGATGGCCGAGTACGAGTTTAGCGGGCGGCCTTTGATAGAATTGCCGGCGGATACGCCTGTGTATCGGTCAGTTGCGGAAATTGCGCGGAAGGTTTTGTCATAACACATTGGGAATGACTTACATAATCTATTAAGGAGGATTGACATGTACATCATTGGGGAAAACATACACATCGTCGCGCCGAAGGTTAAGACGGCGGTCGCCGAGCGGGATGAGAAATTCTTCCAGGATTTGGCGGTCAAAATGGTGGACGCCGGCGCCGACGCGGTCGATCTGAATATCGGCCCGCAGAAGAAGCACGGGCACGAGATCCTGCCCTGGCTGGTCGAGACGGTCGAGAAAGTGGTTGACGTACCGCTGGTTTTCGACACCACCAACCTGAAGGCGATCGAGGCGGCCTGCGAGACGGTGAGCAAGGCCCAGCCGATCATCAACTCCACCGATGCCCGGGAAGAGCGCTTGGCGACGGTGCCGGCCGTGGCCAAAAAGTTTAACACCCGTCTGGTGGCGCTCACGATGGCCGAGGGGATGATCCCGGTCGGCGCCGACGAGCGGGTGAGCATCGCCCTGGAGACGCTGATCCCACACATGCTGGAGATCGACTTTCCCATCTCTGATTTGATCATCGACCCACTGGTGTTGACCGTCTCGGGGTGCCAGGAATACTGCCCGGAGTGCATCGAGGCGGTGCGCACGCTCAAGTTCGCCTGGGATCCCCCGCCATTGACCAACGGTGGCCTTTCCAACGTGTCGAACGCGGTGCCGCACGAGATGCGCCCTCTGCTCAATCAAACGTATATGGTCATGCTGATGGGCGCTGGCATCGATATGGTCATTGCCGACCCGCTAGACGAGGCGTTGATGGAGTGGATCCGCATCGTGGAGGAGCGGGATGACAGCACGACGCTCAATCAACTGCTGCTCAAACTGCACGACCGGGTGGAAGCGATGGAGGAATTGCAGCCGGAAGACGTGGACATGTCCGATCCTATGCAGGCGGACATCTGGAAGACGGTGCAGGTGCTGTTGAACAAGGTGATCTACACCGATTCGTACCTGCGCGTATAAACTGGTATATTGGTAGACTGGTATATTGGTAGGCCGGTATATTGGTAAACCGGTATACCGGTATACCGGTGTACCAATATACCAATATACCGGTACACCAACACAAGGAGGCGAGATGACGGCGAAGTTGATTGACGGGCAGGCGATAGCCGCCCAGATTTACGAGGAGATCGAGGCCGAGGTCGCGGAATTGAAGGAGAAGCACGGGATTACACCGGGACTGGCGACGGTGCTGGTGGGCGAGAATCCCGCGTCCCAGGCTTACGTGCGGTCGAAGCAACGGACGTGCACCCAGTGTGGGTTCCATTCGGTGGGCGAGCACCTGCCGGCCGACGCGACGCAGGAAGAGGTTGAGGCATTGGTCGAGCGCTTGAACGCCGACGACAGTATTCACGGCATCTTGGTCCAATTGCCCCTGCCCAAGCACATGGACGAGGAGCAAGTGCTGCGGGCTGTTAGCCTCGAAAAGGACGTGGATGGGTTCCACCCGGTCAACATCGGGCGGCTGGCGATGAAGGGCCGCGAGCCGATGTTCGTGCCCTGCACGCCGGCCGGCTGCATCGAGCTGCTGATCCGCTCCGGCGTGGAGATCGAGGGGCAGGATGCCGTGATCCTGGGACGGAGCAACATCGTGGGATTGCCGGTTTCGATGCTGTTGCTGCACCGCAACGCGACGATTACCATCACCCACTCGCGGACCAGGGATCTGCCCGGCGCGTGCAAACAAGCTGATATCCTAATCGCAGCGGTGGGCCGGCCGGAGATGGTCAAGGCGGATTGGGTCAAGCCGGGTGCGGCCGTGATCGACGTGGGCATCAACCGGGTGTGGCGCGATCACCCCGCCGACCGGGAGTGGACGTGCGCCGAGACGAGCGAAACCTTCGTCGCTCACCGGAAGGACGAGTCGGAGAAGGGCGGCCGGCGCAAGATGGGCGTCTACTGCGAGACTCACGACAAGGCGTACCTGAAGGATGAGGTGCCGGAAAATATCGAGGACGCGGATAAAGCGCATCCGTGCGAGACGGTCGACCTGTACCGCAAATACGCCCTGGTGGGCGACGTGGACTTCGATGAGGTGAAAGAAGTCGCCGGTTACCTGACCCCGGTGCCGGGTGGCGTGGGGCCGATGACCATCGCGATGTTGATGTGGAATACACTCTCGGGAGCCAAGCGGGCTGCCGGGTTGATCGATTAGCGGGTTGGGTTCCGGGGGCACTCGGTGCACCTGGTGCTCCCGGAACCTCTCTTGTATGGGCAATCTCTCGTGGTTGCCCTTTGGAGGAAATATGCGAACTCAGATCTCGATTGATACGGTGCGTGGCTATTTCGTGCGCCAGATCGAGGAAACTAGCGGTCAGGACTTATTAGCGTGTAATCAATGTGGCAAGTGCAGCGCGGGCTGTCCGATCGTGGCGGAGATGGACATCCTGCCCAGCCAGGCGGTCCGGATGGCCCAGTTGGGGATGGAGGACGTGCTGGAGAGTACCACGATCTGGATTTGCGCGTCGTGCCTCACCTGTGTGGCCCGCTGCCCGAAAGGGGTGGACCTACCCCGCCTGATGGAGGCGCTGCGTCAGGTTGCGTTGCGCAAGGGCGTGGCCAAGTTGGATTTGAACGATCTGCCGCCGGAGTTGGTCAAGGAACTGCCGCAGTTGGCCATCATCGGCGGTTTCAGGAAGTACATGAGGTAAACCATGGGCATTCCATATTATCCAGGTTGCACACTTTCGACCAAGGCGAAGAACTACGATCGTTCCGGGCGGGCGGTGGCGGCGGCATTGGGGTTGGATTTGGAAGAACTGCCGGAGTGGCAATGCTGCGGCGCGACGTTCCCCCTGATGTTGGATGACTCGATGGCCCTCATCGCCCCGACGCGCGTGCTCTACCAGGCCCAGCTAGCGATCGAGCAGGATAGCATAGATCGTGCAGAAGGTTCAGCGAAGCGGCCGCTGGCGACCATGTGCGCCATTTGCTTCAACGTGCTCCGGCGTTCCCAGGCGTTATTGGACCGCGACGACGAGATGTTGGAACGGATCAATTGGTTCACGGAGCAGGAGTACGAGAGGGGCATTCGTGTGGCCCATTTGCTGGAGATCCTGCGCGATGGCGAGAACTTGGACGCCGACGCCAAGGACGCGCAGCGTCCGTGGGCGGCACTGATCGAGCGGATCGAGGAGGTTGGTGGAGTGGATAACCTGGTCGCCGGGATGCGGGTGGCGCCCTATTACGGCTGCCTGCTGCTGCGGCCTCACGACGAGATTGGACTGGACGATCCCGAGGATCCATCTATCATGCACGACCTGTTGCAGGCGCTGGGCGCCGAACCGGTCGATTTTCCGTACAACATCGAGTGCTGCGGGTCGTATCTGGCGGTCAAGGAGCCCCAGGTGACCGAGGATCTGTCGAAGACGATTGTGGCCTCGGCCCGGGCGCACGGGGCGCAGGCGATCATCACCGCCTGCCCGTTGTGCCAGTTCAATTTGGATTACGCCCAACGGGGCGGGGAGGCCGGCGCGACTGGGAACGAGATCCCGATTCTCTACTTCACCCAGTTGATGGCTATGGCGTTGGGGCTTCCGGAGGCGGATTGGGGGTTGGAAGAGCATTACGTGGATCCCCAGGTCCTGTGCGCCGGTGTACGTACAGCAGAGGCGGTGGAGTAAATGACTCCGGTGACGAAGCAAGCGCGGGTCGACAGCAAGCATTCACTAGATGTCGTCGTTGACGACGACGCCGCCGCGCCGCGGACAGATTACCGGGCCCTGGTGATCGGCGCCGGCATCAGTGGAATGCAGGCGGCGTTGGACATCGCCAACAGCGGTTACGAGGTCATCCTGGTGGAAAAAGACCCCTCCATCGGTGGGCACATGGCCCAGCTTTCGGAGACCTTTCCCACGTTGGATTGTTCCCAGTGTATTCTGACGCCACGCACCGTCGAGGTGGGGCAGCACCCCAACATCCAGTTGCTCACCCTGAGCGAGGTGGTGGGTGTCGAGCGGATGGACGGCGACGAGGGGAACTTTCACGTGCGCATTTTGCGCCACCCACGTTACGTGATCGAGGATCAGTGTACCGCCTGCGGAGACTGTGCCAAGGTCTGCCGCGTCGTGGTGCCTAACGAGTTCGACCGGGGGCTGGCGGCCCGGCGGGCGATCTATATGCCCCATCCGCAGGCGGTCCCGGCCGTCTATTGCCTGGATCCCGATGCCTGCCTGGGCTTGTTCCCCTTGGCCTGCGGCGAGTGTGCCCGGGCGTGCGAACGGGATGCCATCGACTACGACATGGCCCCGGAGACTGTCGAGGTAGACGTGGACGCGATCGTCGTCGCCACGGGATACACGCTCTACCAGGACGAGGCGGTGATGGCCTACAGGTACATGTCGCACCCCGACGTGATGGATGGCCTGGAGTTCGAGCGCCTGCTCTCCGCCTCAGGGCCCACCGGCGGCGCGGTGATCCGCCCGTCGGATCGCAAGGTCCCCAAGGAGGTCGTCTTCATCCAGTGCGCCGGTTCGCGCAACCCGGAGCACGGCGTTTCCTATTGTTCCAAGATCTGCTGTATGTACACCGCCAAGCACGCCATTCTCTATAAGCACCGGGTGCCGGATGGACAAGTCTACGTCTTCTACATCGACATCCGTGCTGGCGGCAAGGGATACGAGGAGTTCGTGGCGCGGGCGATGGAGGAGGACGACACCGTTTACATCCGGGGGCGGGTCTCGAAGATCGTGCCACAGGAGGGCGACGAGACCTCCGACGGCCAGTCGAAGGTGATGGTCTGGGGGGTGGATACCCTCACCGGGCGTAAGGTAGAGATCGCGGCCGACCTGGTGGTCGTCGCCTCGGCGATTATCCCCTCACCCGGTGCCAAGCGCCTGGCCGAGATCCTGGGGATTGACGTAGACACATTTGGTTTTTACACAGCGGCGGACACGGAGATGACGCCGGTGGAGAGCGGTGTGCCGGGTATTTTCCTGGCCGGGGTGGGACTGGGCCCCCAGGACATCCCGGAGACGGTAGCCCAGGCCAGCGGCGCGGCCGCCAAGGTGCTTTCCCAATTCGCGGCGGCCAAGGCAGAAGCGCGCGCACAGGCCGCATTGCTAAGCTGGTAGACTGGTATATTGGTAGACTGGTAGACCGGTATATTGGTAGACTGGTAGACTGGTATATTGGTAGACTGGTAGACCGGTAGACTGGTAGACCGGTATATTGGTAGACTGGTAGACCGGTATATTGGTAGACTGGTAGACCGGTATATTGGTAGAC
>DSAR01000496.1 GCA_011046405.1 Chloroflexota bacterium
GAGAACACGGAGGAAAATTGAGGTACGCATTAAAATTTTTACGTAAATCGTGCCAAACAGTGAATTTTTTTGAGTAAAATGTTAAATTTTCTGTGCTCTCTGTGCCTCTGTGGTGAAATCTAGGCTTATTTCAGTGCAGCCATTCCTGTTTTTAAGGCCAACTTTTCAGAACGTGGAAGTTTTGCCAGTCAACAGGCCCTTGGCCGCGGATGTCGGGTAGCAGATTGTTATCCTACAGTGATCAAGTTTGTGTTCTGATATGGAGAATAAAGGTAGGCGTTATGCACTTGATCATTAAGAAAAGATTTTGGACGCAGAAAAACGCGGATGAACGCTGGTTTTTGAGTCTTTATCTGCGGAAGTCTGCGTTATCTGCGTTCCATTTCCTTCAACTGCGTAAGTCCTGACCTGGACGAGCCAGAGCCAATAAGGGTCAACGATGGTAAATCCTTGCTCGCTGTACAAGAATCCCATCGGTTAGGTCCTCAAAGGAACGGAGACCGTATGAGGCATCTTTTGGCGTGAAAATGGGTTGGCGGCTCGTTGGGGTGATCTAGCAACAGATCGATATGCCGGATCGGGAGAAGATCGAGGCGCTGGGCGCGGAGTTGACGTCGAGGTAGCGGCGTCTACGGTAGGTAGATGTGGGGGTCCACCGGACGGCCCTGGTAGCGGATCTCGAAGTGCAGGTGCGGGCCGGTGGAATAACCGGTGGTCCCGGCGCCGCCCAGGAGTTCTCCCTGGTGCACGTTCTGCCCGACCTTGACGGTGATCTCGGTGAAATGGGCGTAGTAGGTCGTCCACCCGCCGGGGTGCTCCACGATGACCAGGTTCCCGTAGCCCCCGCCCCAATCGGCGAAGGTCACGACCCCCCCGGCGGCGGCGTAGATGGGGTCCCACATCGCGGCGGCGATATCCAGCCCGATGTGGCCCGGGTTTCGGGGGTCGTGAAAGGTCCAGCCAGAGATGGCGCGGCGCACGGTGGGCCATTGGAACATGGCGGCGGAGGCCGCAATAGCGGTGTTGTCCGGGGTAAGGGTGGGCGACCTCGGCGCAGAGGGCGCGCCGGTCGCTCGCGGCGCCCTGGGGTCGCTCAGGGTGAGCAGCATCGAGTACCGGCCCGGCGCCCCTGACGTGGGCGAGACCTGCACGACGTACGAATCGGTGGCGGAGAGGGCGGTGAAACTCAGGTAGGGCGGCAGAAAGACCGATCCCGCCTCGCGTGACAGAGGGGCGCCGTCTGGCCCGATCAGTTCGACCGCTAACTCGGCGTCGACGCTGGAGCCGGAGCCGGGGTGAAGCCACATCTCGATGGTCACCGATTGCCCGGCGACCCCCTGGAACTGCCACCGGTCGATGGTGGCCTCTTCCAATTCGCCATCTATGGGGACGCCGAGTTCGAGTGTTTTGGCATCTGCGAGTTGTTCTCCGGCGGCTGGCGTCGCGCGAGGCCCGGTCGCCGTCGCCTCGATGGGATGGGCTAACAGGGGCGGCGCCCAGCGCCGGGCCAGGTTGGCGCCCGCCAGATACGCGCCCGCCGCCAGCACGGCGATCAAAACGCCCCATAAAATTAAAGAAAGGGGGCGAGAGCCGCCCCCTTTCGCGTGATTCAGATTGGCAGTCTCTGTCATCGCACGTTTTCCTCTGTGCAAGAGCGATCGGCCTCAGACACTTTGTCCGTCAATCTCCTATGAAGATCGTTTCGCGCGTCGGTTTGGGCGCTTTCACGATCATAAAGCGAAGTGCTTCATCGCTTTCGTTGTACCAGCAGTGCACGATGTCCTTCGGGCTCTCCACCAGGGTGTTCGCCTCTACTTCTTGTTTCTCGTCGCCGATCTCCACGACCCCCTTGCCGCTCAGGACGTAAAACGCCACGTCTACCGGCGTGATGTGGCGCTTCAGCGATTGTCCGGGTTTGAGCGTGATGACGGTGATCATCGCATCCGGCGTGTTGTACAGGTTCCGCGCATCGACGTTATGGGCATTGTCCATGATGCCAGTGTCAGAAAGTTTCTTGGTGATCATACGTTGGCTCCTTCCTACATACGATTCGAGTTCTAGTTGTGCGATTCAGTGCTGGCAGTCAAGCCTGATGTTGATTCACTGACAAATCCTTTTAGACGTAGAGGCGCTCCTTAGGAGGCGCTCCTTAGGAGGCGCTCCTTAGGAGGCGCTCCTTAGGAGGCGCTCCTTAGGAGCGGTGCAGACTTTCGCAGACCAAAATCTAAAAATCAGCGTTTTTCTGCGTTAATCTGCGTCCCATTTCCAATCCCCCCCATGCTAGCGCGACACCACCTTCCCCTGCATATCCGGCGGCACCGGGACCTGCATCAGGTTCAACACCGTAGGGGCCACGTCCATCAGTTGCAGCCCCTCCACGTAACGCCCGCCGTGATTGTGGCGCGGGTCCCATAGCACGAACACCCCGTCCTGGGCATGGTTGGCGTCGTCGGGCCCCAGGTCGTTTTCGAAAGTGTAAATCTCCGGGATCCCAAAGGAGCCCATGGAGCGCCAGCGCAAGTCCCCGAAATAGACCATCAGATCGGGCGGCACGGCCCCGCCGTCCTGGAGAGGGCGTACCCTTCGATATAGCGCGTCCGGCTTGAAGACCACAGAATCCATCGGATCGCCTGCGTGATCGGGGATGGCCTTGATCCGCGCCTTTAATTCGTCGCGCACCTTTTCGTAATCGCCGGCGGGGATTTTGCCGTGCGTTTCGCGGCCCTCTACGTTCATGAAGACGCGGGCGTAGTAGCCGCCGGCCCCCCAGGCGCTCGTCTGCTCCCAATCCACCTCGACCTTCTCGAAAGGCACGATGCCCTCGTAGCGGGGTTCGCTCTTCAACACCAGTAAGCCCTCTTTCCGGAGCCACTCGTTGATGGCGAAGCCGCCCTCCATCGCCTGGGCCCCGTGATCGGAGACGAGCATCACCACGGTCTCGTCGTCCAACATGCCCAGGATCTCACCCATCTCCCGGTCCAGGTAGCGGTAGTAGTCGGGGATGGCGCTCTCGTAGGGATTGCCCGGCTCGTGCTTGACGTGACCGGGGTCCCAGTATTTCCACATCCCGTGGTGGAGGCGATCCAGCCCGATCTCGACGAACATGAAGAAATCCCACGGCTTCTCGCGCAGGAGGTATTTGATGACGGCGAAACGCTTCTCGGTCATCTCCTGGATCTGGCGCAGGAGGAAGTCCTTGTCGTCGGTGCGGAAGCGCGGCACGTCGACGTCGTATTCGGCGCCGTCCAGCACCCGGTCGATCTCGTAGCGCAGTTCGTGGGGATGGGTGTATTGCCGCTGCGTGCTGGGGGTCAGGAAGCTGCTGATCATATATCCATCGAAGGGTTTGATGGGATAGGTCTGGGGCACACCGACGACGGCGGAGGTCTTGCCGGCCTCGCTCAACACCTCCCACACGCGCCGGTCGTGGATGGCATTGGACGTGGCGATCGACATGCGATCGTAGGAGTGGTCGGCCCGGTTGCGGAACCCGTAGAAGCCCAGCTCGCCGGGGTCCTTGCTGGCGAGCATCGAGGTCCAGGCCGGGACGGTGATGCACGGGATGGAACTGGAGAGCGGCCCGTAGATCCCCTCGTCGATCAGGCGGCCCAGGTTGGGCAGTTGCTCCTTTAGGCCCAGAGTCTCCTCGGCGCCGGTGTGGAACAGGACCGGCGGCGGCGCGCAATCCAATCCCGCGACGAATACTTTCCTCGGTGCGGAACGTTTGAACCATTTTAACATAGCCGACGTTTTCCTCTCGCCGCCCACTTGAACTTGGTCCTAATCTGGCAGAAGCCAGAATCAATAAAGGGCGCCGACGGCACATTCTTGCTCGCTGTGCAAGAATCTCATCGGTTAGGCCCCGATACGGTTTTGACTGACAAATCTTATTGGGACACAGATGCACACCGATTTTCACAGATCAAGGATATAAACAGCCTTCATCTGCGTCCTATTTCTTGAGCATTGCTGGTTATTGAGAAGGCGCCACGTCGACTTGCCGCTTGACGCCTTCCAGGAGCACCCTGGCGACCTCGGGGCGCGTGAATTCCGCGGGCAACATCTCGCCGCGCTGCAACATCTCGCGCACCTGGGTGCCGCTCAGGTAGATCCAATCGTCCTTGCCGTGCGGGCAGGTCTTGGCCGAGACCACGCCGCCGCACTTCTTGCAATAGAAGGCGTACTCGAACTTGAAGGGCGTGATGGCGATTTCCCCCGGCGCGAATTGGTCGAAGATCTCCTGGGCGTCGTAGGTGCCGTAATACTTGCCCACGCCGGCGTGGTCGCGCCCGACGATGAAGTGGGTACACCCGTAATTCTGGCGGGCAATGGCGTGGAAGATGGCCTCGCGGGGGCCGGCGTAGCGCATCGCGGCCGGGAACACGCCCAGCAGCACCCGGTCGGCGGGATAATAGTCACGCAGGATGGCCTGGTAGGATTCGATCCGCACGTCGGCCGGGATGTCGTCCTTCTTCGTCTCGCCGACGAGGGGATGGATGAACAGGCCGTCCACGATCTCCAACGCCGTCTTCTGTAGATACTCGTGCGCCCGGTGGATGGGGTTGCGAGTCTGGAAACCGACCACGCTGCGCCAGCCCCGCCGGGCGAACATGCGACGAGCCTCGGCCGGCGTGTGGCGCAGTTCGGGGAACTCGGCCTTGACGGCGGCGGGCCAATCGACCAGCCAGACGTCGCCGCCCAGGAGCACGTCGCCGCGCCCGTAGAGCCGGGCTACGCCAGGATGGGCCTCCTCGGTGGTGCGGTAGACCTCGCGGGCCTCCCGCTCCTTGACCTCGCGGGTGTAGGGGTATTTCTCGGCGACTTCCATCACCGCCAGCACCCGGTCCCCCTCGCACAGCGCGATCTCCTGGCCCAACTTGATCTGATCCGCCAGCTCCTGCTCGACCGCCAACGTGACGGGGACGGGCCAGACGACGCCGCTGGTCAAACGCATCTCCTCGACGCAGCGCTCGTAATCGGCCTGGCGCATGAAGCCGGTCAATGGGCTGAGCGCGCCGGTGGCCACCAGTTCCAGATCAGAAAGGCCCATCGGGTCGAGCGAAATCCGCGCCATGCCTGCGGCCCGCTCCTTGACCGCCTCGCGGACCTCGCCGCGCATCACCCGGTCAACCAAAGCCCCGCCGTGGGGGCGTATGACGTCGTAAAAAGGTTCACTCACAGTTTGCTCCTTGTACGCTAAAAATTGAGATGGATTGAAATGTAAACAGGGGGATTGTACCACGCCGGTAGAGGCTGTCAAGGAGATGCTAATCGAACTAACCGGATACTCAAAAACTTAACACAGAAGCGCCTAACCGACTTGCCATTCTCGCCTGTCGATGTTAGACTAAAAGCAACTTACACAGGAGGCGATGATGACTGTACAGGCCCTATACCGGAAATGGCGACCGCAGACGTTTGACGAGGTGATCGGACAATCTCACGTCGTTGACACGTTGTGCAATGCCCTGACCTCCGGTCGAATTCATCACGCCTATCTTTTCGCCGGCCCTCGCGGCACCGGCAAGACGACGTCGGCCCGCCTGTTGGCCAAAGCGGTCAACTGTTTGGCTCCAGAGGATCAGCGCCCCTGCAACGATTGCCGGATATGCCAGGCTATCAACGAGGGACGCTTGATCGACCTGATGGAGATCGACGCCGCCTCGAACACCGGCGTCGACGACGTCCGGGAATTGCGGGAGCGGGTGGGTTTCCGGCCCAATGAGGCGCGCTACAAGGTCTACGTCATCGACGAGGTACACATGCTCTCCACGTCAGCCTTCAACGCGCTGCTCAAGACGCTGGAGGAGCCCCCGCCCCACGCCATCTTCGTCCTGGCGACGACGGAGGCGCACAAGATTCCCAATACCGTGATCTCCCGCTGCCAGCGTTTCAACTTCCGGCGCATCTCCGTCGGTGAGGTCGTGGAGCGCCTGGAATGGATGGTGCAGCAAGAGGGCATCCCGGCCGAACGGGAGGCGTTGACCATCATCGCCCGTCAGGCTACCGGCAGCATGCGCGATGCCGAGAGCCTGCTCGACCAGTTGGCTTCGTATGGCGATCAGGGTATCAGCGTCGTAGAGGTCCGCGCGGCGTTGGGAATCGGCGCCAATGAAGCCATCGTCCAGCTGGCCCAGGCGCTCATCGAAGGGAATGTGGCCCGGGGACTGAACGTCATCAACACGGCTATCGACGAGGGCGCCGATCCACGCCAGTTTGCACGTCAGGTGGTCGAATACCTGCGGGCATTGTTGTTGCTTCAATTTAGATCGGGCGTCTTGCCCAATCACGTCACAGAGGATTTGCGGCCTCGGTTGGAGGAACAAGCGCGGG
This sequence comes from Chloroflexota bacterium, assembly GCA_011046405.1. Lineage (GTDB taxonomy): Bacteria > Chloroflexota > Anaerolineae > B4-G1 > B4-G1 > DSAR01. Next base: position 6,334 of record DSAR01000496.1, read on the forward strand.
CCGCTGACCCTCGATTTTTGACGCGGGCGGTGCGCCTTTTCAACCAGGCGGTCAACGAGGCCAAGAGTGCTTGGCAACCCCAGCTCCCGTTGGAGATGGCCCTCATTGAGGCAGCATTGCCCGCCGAACCGGCCTCGTCGGCGCCAGTGTCACACCATCAAGCCAGATCACCTTCATCACCTACCTCGTCGTCGTCGTCTTCTTCATCTTGGTTGGGAACGGCGGATACCAAACATCCGGCGGACACCAAACCTCATAAGACGGCATCGTATACGCCTTCTGCACCCCGGTCGATGACGGTGGCGGATGGAGAGCATCCGGCGGATCGCAAACATCCGGCGGATAACGAACTTCTGGTTGAGAGCAGCCTGGATCGGGGTGACGGCTCGCTGACTCCCGAGGGATTGAGCCAACGCTGGCCGGAGTTCTTGAATGACCTGCGGCCGAGGAATATGTCGCTGGAGGCCCTGATGCGTTCGAGCCAACCGCTAGGGATCGAGGAAGACGTGATCATCTTGGGCTTCGATTACGAGTTTCACCGGGGCAAGGTAGAGGAGGATCATAACCGGCAGGAAGTCGAGAACGTGTTGAGCAAAATGGTGGGCCAACGCTATCGCGTGCGTTGCGTGCTCCAGCGGGAGGATGGGCCAACGGAGACGAAGCGCCATCAACCATCCCACGCCGCTCCAGACCCATCGCCCAGACAGGATGTCATTCAGGAAGATCCGGTGGTCAAGATGGCCGTGGAGGACCTGGGGGCGCAGGTCGTCATGCAATAAATTGTCTTACGTATCTGTTCAATCAGTGGGGATAGAGGCTGTGAAGTAGCCTGTCAGCAGCTGTAACAATTCAGCCAGGAGGTTACGTTGGTCAGAAAAATCAAACGCAAGCGTAGCGGACATAGTTCGAGTCAAGGGCCGGGCGGCGGCATGCTCCAGCAATTGCAAAGTTTGCAGGAGGATATGCTCAAAGCTCAGGACGAGATCGCCGAAATGACCTTTGAGGCATCGGTAGGCGGAGGGGTCGTGACAGTGCTCGTTGATGGTGAGCGTCGAGTGCGGTCCCTCACCATCGATCCCGACGTTTTGGATCCCGACGATGTGGAGATGTTGCAGGATATGGTGATCGCGGCTGTCAACCAAGGGTTGGAACAGATCGACCAGGCGACAGCCGAGAGGATGTCGGACGTCACGGGGGGAGTCGATATCCCTGACATCGGTTTAGGGTAGCGACGGCAGGTATTTTGATATGGCAGCGACGCCGACATCCGTCACCCATCTGATCGAAGAACTCTCGCAACTGCCCGGCATCGGTCGCAAGACCGCCGCGCGCTTGACGTTTTTCCTGTTGCGCAATCACCTGGATCTGGCCGAGCGGCTGTCCGAGGCGCTGCGGCAACTCAAGGAGAACACGCGCTTCTGCTCGGTGTGTTACAATATCACCGAGGCGGATCCATGCCCCATCTGTTTGGACGCCGGACGGGATCGAGGCACCATCTGCGTGGTCGAGGAACCGCTCGACGTGTTGGCTATCGAGCAGGCGGATGTCTACAAAGGGGTGTACCACGTCTTACATGGCGTGCTCTCACCCTCGGAGGGCATGTTCGCCGAGAATCTGCGCATCGGCGAGCTCTTGAACCGGGTGCGCGAGGGGAACGTCCGGGAGGTGATTTTGGCGACCAATCCCACCAGTGAGGGGGATTGGACCGCTTCTTATCTGTTGACCCAATTGAAACCCCTTTCGGTCCACGTCACGCGGCTGGGACGGGGCCTACCCATCGGCGGCGACCTGGAATACGCCGACGTGGTGACGCTCACCCGGGCGCTGGAGGGCCGTGAGGCGATATAGTACAGACCGCTTTCTTCCCTCGGGCTGTCCTGGCCGAGAAGCACATCTTGCTGTTGTCCCCACACGCTGGTACGACGTGGCTCACGCGTCTGGCCCACGCGCCGTGATCTGAACGCGCCCTCAAGACCCTCCGGGAGCGCTGCTCGGAACGAGTGTCACGCGCGCGGGCTGCCAGGCCAGGTTGACCAATGTCTGGAGCTCGAGATCGGAGATGTCGCGGAGGATAGACGCGCACATCGTCCAGCGCCCCGCGAAATTTTCCCCGCCCAGGCGCAACGGGCGCTGCCCGTGCACATCCCGCCGGGTGCTCTCGACGTGCGCTCCAGATGCCCGTTGATGTAGCCGTGCAAGGTTGCGCTGTCGTAGGTCAGCATCAGTTATGCCAGATCCAGGCCAAGATTGGCCGACCCTGGTATCGTACTCCCGCTGGTAACACCTCGCCTTTGGACTTGCCACCTCCAAGGAGTTGCTTGGTCGCTGCGTAAGCCCGGCTGCTGGGAAGGGAGAGTTGTGTCGAGATAGCCAGAATGAGACCCATCCTCTCCCCAGAAATCCATATGATGGGTGGGATCAAATGAAGCCCCTTACCTTTGAGCTCTGGTGTAGCAGTGGGATCGGTGATGGGGCGGGTCGTCGGCAAAACGCTGACACCAACCGAGGGGCGCGTCGAAAGCAGCGCCAGCGCCGCGATCCGTTCCAGAGCCAGATCCTTGGCCACGTCGTGGAGCACGAGCCGGCCTTGGGTCGGGCGTATCTACGAGTTGGGGGAGCGCAAATAGCCCTGTGCTTTTTTGCCACGAATTGCACGAATTTTACGAATTTATCTTCTTTTCTTCGTGTTAATTCGTGGCTGATTTGTGATGCCCTTGGTCGGACGGAGATTGGCCCGAGCGTTGGTGTGAGCAGTTACAAAAACGCACTATTCTCTCCCGGAGTGGGCGGTCGAGAGTTCTCGCGCCTGGGCCTCGGCGTTGTACGAACTGCGCACCAGGGGCGCGCTCTCGACCCACCGGAAGCCCATCTCGTAGCCCCGCTCGCGGAACGTCTCGAATTCCTCCGGCTCGTAGTAGCGGGCGATGGGCAGGTGATCGCGGGTGGGCTGGAGGTACTGGCCGATGGTCAGGATGTCCACGTCCACCTGGCGCAGGTCGCGCATAACGTCCAGCACCTCGTCCGCTGTCTCTCCCAATCCGACCATGACGCCGCTCTTGGTGATCGCCTGGGGCCACAGCGCCTTGGCGTTGCGCAACACGTCCAGCGACCACTCGTAGCGACACTGGGGCTGCACGGTGCGGAAGAGACTGGGCGCCGTCTCCACGTTGTGGTTCAGGATGTCGGGCCGCTCGTCCATCACGATTTTGAGCGGCGGAATCTCGCCCCGGAAATCGGGGATCAGCACCTCGACGGTGCAGCCGGGCTGCAGCTCGCGGATGCGGCGGATGACACCGGCGAAAATCTCCGCGCCCCCATCGGGCAGGTCGTCCCGGTCGACCGAGGTGATGACGGCGTGCTTCAGGTCCATCGCCTGGACCGCCTGGGCCACGCGCTCGGGCTCCTCGGGATCGGCGGGCGCGGGCCGGCCGGTCTTGACGTCGCAGAAGCGGCAGTTGCGGGTGCACGTATCGCCCAGGATGAGGAAGGTGGCGGTGCGGTGGCCCCAGCACTCGCCGATGTTGGGACAGTTGGCCTCCTCGCAGACGGTGTGCAGCTCTTTAGATCGCATCAAGCGTTTGAGCCAGTGATAAGATTCGCCGCTACGGGCCGGCACGCGCAACCAGGCTGGACGACGTTTGGGGCGTGGGGGGGATTTCGATTTTTCGGGATGGGACATATTGACCTCAGCAATCTCCAGACTATATCTCGGTCCACTTAATCTGGCGTCTCTCGAAGCGCGCCAGCCGCGTGAAACCGGCCGCACGGGCCATCTCCAGCGCCACATCGAAGTACGTGCCGACCGCTTCCGGGCGATGGGCGTCGGAACCGAGGGTGAGGATCTCGCCGCCCAACTCGCGGTACCAGCGCAGGATATCCAGCGAGGGACACGGTTCCGGCTGCCCCCGGGCCAGGGGGGAGGTGTTGATCTCGATCCCCTTGCCTCGCTCGACGACGGCGCGCAGCGCGGCGCGGATCAGGTCGGCGTAAGGTTCTGGGCCATCATAGGGGTGGCCGAATTCACGAGCGTCCCGCTTGATCAGGTCGACGTGGCCCAGGACGTCGAAATCGCCTGTTTTGGCCAGGGCGAGTATCTGTTGGAAATAGGCCTCGTAGGCCTGGTCGAGGGGCTGCTCGAAGTAAGTTGAGTGCCACGTCGGTTGCAGGCCCTCGATGCCGGACGAGGGATCGAGCGATACCCCATAATGGGCCGAGCCGATGAAGAAATCGAAATCCCCGTGGGACAGAATGCGGGCCGCTTTCTCCGGAAAGAGGTGTGGCTCCCCGATCTCGGCGCCTGCGCGAATTGTCAGTCGAGTGCCCCAACGGGCCCGACACGTCTCTATCGTGGTGAGATAGCCGGTGGACGGCAGGAAACTGGTGGGCGGATCGACTGGCCCAAAATCGACGTGATCGGTGAAAGCGATCTCGTCCAAGCCCTTGGCGACGGCGGCCTCGCAAATGGCCACAAGGTCAGCCTCGCTATCCATAGAAAACCGGGTGTGGACGTGATAATCGGCCAGACCGTTGAGACTGTTTATCAAACGTGCAGTCATCAAACGTGCAGCGCCTCTCCGAAGACTCCGTGGGCTGCCTCCATCAGGGCCTCGCTCAAGGTGGGATGGGCATGAACGGTCCGGGCGACCTCGACCGGCGTCAGCTCCCAATCCCGGGCCAACACCAGCTCCGGCAGCAACTCGGTCACCTCCGGGCCGACTAGGTGGCCGCCCAGGATCTCGCCGGTGGCTGCATCGGCCACGATCTTGACGAAACCCTCGTAATATCCCCGGCCCAAGCCCAGGGCCTTGCCGTTGGCGCGGAAGGGGAACTTTCCAGCGGCGACCTCGTAGCCGCGCTCGCTGGCCTGCTCCTCGGTGAGGCCTAAACTGGCGACCTGGGGATGGCAGTAGGTGCAGCGGGGCATCATCTCGTAATTCAGCGTGACGGTCTCCTCCCCGGCGATGGTCTCGACCGCCACGATCCCCTGGGCCGACGCCACGTGGGCCAAGGCCATCTTGCCGGTCACGTCGCCAATGGCGTACACGTTTTCCACGCTGGTGCGCATGTGTTCGTCGATGACGACGTAGTCCCGATCGCGTTCGACGCCGATCTCCGCCAGGCCGACGTCCGCGCTGTTGGGTCGCACGCCAATGGCGATGAGCGCCCGTTCCGCCTCGAGGACCTGCTCCTTGCCGTTCTCATCTCCATTCGCGCTGACTCGCACCCGAACACCGCTGTCGGTGATCGCCACTTCCTGGACGCGGGTATCGGTGAGCACGTTGACCCGGTTGCGCTTGAAGGCGCGCTCCACCTCGGCGCTGACCTCTTCGTCCTCCAACGGCAGGACGCGGTCCATCATCTCGACCACAGTGATCTCGGCGCCGTAGGTCCGCCAGACGTGGGCGAATTCCATGCCGATGGGGCCGGCCCCCACGATAATGACTGAGGCAGGTAGATCGCGCAGGACGATGGCCTGGCGGTAGGTCATCACCCGCTCGCCGTCCACCTCGACGCCGGGGATGGTGCGAGCCTGTCCGCCGGTGGCGACGATGACGTTTTCGGTCTCCAACGTGCGCGTGCCGCCCTCGTTCAACGTCACCTCGACGGTGTGGGGGGACGTGAGCACGCCGGCGCCCTCGAAGACGTCGACCTCGTTCTGGCGCATCAGCGCGCCGACGCCCTTGACCAGCCGGTCAGAGACCTGCCGGCTGCGGTCCACCGCCGCGCCGTAATCGACCTCGAAACCGGTCAGGGTGAAGCCGTACTGCTTGCCCTGACCCAGCAGCGAAATGACTTCGGCGTTGCGCAGGAGCGCCTTGGTGGGAATACAGCCCCAGTTGAGGCACACGCCGCCCAGGTTCTCTTTTTCGACCAGGGCGACGTCAAGGCCCAACTGCGCGGCCCGGATAGCCGCGACGTACCCGCCCGGCCCACCGCCGATGATGGTGACGTCGTACTTTCGTTCTCCTTTGTTAGAAAACACGTTTACCTCCTCAAGAATAACCTCCAGCATTCGTAACTGCTGCTCAGGCCAGTCC
>DSAR01000135.1 GCA_011046405.1 Chloroflexota bacterium
CCCGGTTTATTGAGATGATACTCGTCACCCATAGTGTGAAGCGATAGCTCCACTTGAGTCAGAAGAGCCATCGGCTTTATGCATTCGGAAAACTAGCTCCGGCGCGAACGACCGCGATTGCTCCGACCACCACCCGGTCTATCGGCGGCTCGAGCTTCCTCCAACGTCCAACCTTCCAACACGGCCTGGCGTGACAAACGAATTTTCCCGTCGTGATCGATGTTGGTGACCATCACCATAATTTCGTCGCCGACCTCCGCGATGTCTTTGACAGAATCGACCCGGTAGTCGGCCAACTGGGAAATGTGTACCAGGCCATCGGTGCCAGGTAGAATCTCCACAAATGCGCCGAAATCAGTGATACGGACGACCTTGCCGGTGTAGATTCGTCCCTCTTCGGGATCCTCCGTCAGACTCTCGATGATTCGCTGCGCCCGTTCCGCGGCCGGCCCGTCGGTCGAGGCGATGTAAATGCTGCCATCATCCTCGATGTCGATACGCACGTCACACTCGTCCTGGATTGCGCGCACCGTCTTGCCGCCAGAGCCGATGACCGCGCCCAATTTATCGGGATCGACGTGTATGACCGTCATCCGGGGCGCGTAAGGCGACATCTCTTCGCGCGGCGCCGGGATCACGTCGGTCATCGTGTCCAGGATTTTCATCCGCGCCTGGCGGGCCTGTTCCATCGCCTCTACCATGATGTCGTAGGAAAGACCCGCGATTTTGATATCCATCTGCAGGGCGGTGATGCCCTCCCTCGTCCCGGCGACCTTGAAATCCATGTCGCCGATGTGGTCTTCTAACCCCTGGATGTCGGTTAAAATGCGATATTGCTCGTTCTCCATCATCAGGCCCATCGCAATACCGGCTACCGGTGTCTTGATCGATACGCCAGCGTCCATCAAGGCCAGGGAGCTTCCACACACACTGGCCATCGAAGTCGATCCGTTAGAGCTGAGCGCCTCGCTGACGACCCGAATGGTATAGGGAAAGACGTCATCGCCAGGGAGCACCGGCTCCAGGGCCCGTTCCGCCAGGGCCCCGTGACCGATCTCGCGCCGCTTCGGACCGCGCATGAAGCGGGTCTCTCCCGTGGAGTAAGGGGGCATGTTATAGTGATGGATGTATCGCTTGGTCTCCTCGGGCGAAAGGTCGTCCAACATCTGCTCGTCTCGCGGGGTGCCCAGCGTCGCCACCGAAAGCACCTGGGTCTCTCCCCGGGTGAAGAGGCCCGACCCGTGCGCCCGGGGCAGAAGTCCCACCTCGGCCGAAAGCGAACGAATGGTATGTGGATCTCGACCATCGGCCCGAACACCTTTTTCTATCGTCTGCTGGCGGATGAACTCACGTTCCACCTCGTCGAAAGCCTTTCGGATCTCTCGATCATCCCAGACATCTCCCCCCAACTCCGCCTTCAAATCCTCGCGCAGAGCACCCAGCCGCTGGCGGAAGTCCTGTTTACTCGTCGCGCCGGATATGGCCTCGGACAACCGGTCCCATATCTTCTGGCGCACGACGTCCAGCAACTCCTCTGGTATCGCGTAGGACGTGTAGGCGCGCTTCGGTTTGCCGACCTGGGCTTGCATCTCGTTCTGCACGCGAATGCTGTCCTGGATTGCTTCGTGGCCTATGCGGAGCGCTTCGACCATCACGCTCTCGTCGACCTCGTCCGCCCCGGCCTCGACCATCATCACCGCTTCGGCAGAACCGGCCAGCCGCAGATCGAGCAGACTCTCTTCCATCTGCGAAATGGTGGGATCGACGACGAATTCGCCCTCTATGTAACCCACCCGCACAGCGCCGATCGGCCCATTGAAAGGGATGTCCGAGATCATCAGCGCCGCCGAGGCGCCAATCACCGAGAGGACGTCGGATTGATGCTCCTCATCCTGAGAGAGCGGTGTAATGATAATTTGCACTTCGTTGCGCATACCCTTGGGGAAAAGGGGGCGCAGGGGACGGTCGGTCAACCGCATCGTCAGAATGCCCGACTCGGTGGGCCGTCCCTCGCGGCGGAAGAAAGAACCTGGAATCCGGCCAGCGGCGTAAAGCCGCTCCTCGAAATCCACCGTCAAGGGAAAGAAATCGATGCCCTCTCGCACGTCGCTTGACATCGTCGCCGTGACGAGCAACATCGTATCCCCTTGGCGAATGGTCACGACACCGCCTGCTTGTTGGGCCAATTTCCCGGTCTCCAGCGTGATGATACTCTCGCCTAACCGGGCCGTAAATTTTTGACTATTCACTGATATACCTCCATATTTGGAGGCCAAACGCTGGGGTCAGGGACTGGGGAATGGGCCGTAGGGCCCCCACGGCCCATTCCCCAATTCCTGTACCCGCGCTTGACCTCGTCCTAATTAAATTTCCACACAAATACACAAACGAGTAGATGGGATACTCACGCCCACATCTACTCGTTCAACTGACCTACTATAAGTGGGCAGATCTTCTTATCCAGGATCACCATACATAACTGCCCATGCAGCACGCTAAACGATATAAACCCGAGGAGTATCTTCTCAATATGGGCGGAATAACATTCCGCCTTACTTTACCCCAATTTTTTGAGAAGATGCCCCGAGAATTTAGTTTGCTAAACAAGATACGCCGAGATCACTCCTCGTCCAAAAGGCTATCATCAGCCAGGCAAATAAAAGCAATCGCATCAAGATGCCGGGCGAAGAATTCCAGAGCCAACGCTTGAAAATCTTTAGCGACGTAGGCCAAGCCGGTTCAGAATATCTCGATAGCGTTTAGGCGCTTTGCGGCTCAGGTAATTCAAATGTTTGCGACGCTTCCCGACCATCCTGATCAAACCACGCCGTGAATGCTCATCGTGCCGGTGTGCTTTCAGATGCTCTGTCAAATGCTTGATGCGCGTCGTCAACATCGCGATTTGGACTTCCGGCGATCCTGTATCGTCAGATGAACGACCAAACTCCTGGAAGATCACTTCTTTTTCATTCTTACTTAACGACACTATGTCCTCCTTAAGACTACAAATGGGTAGAACTCAAGATTGTCTCTACCAACTTTGCGGGCGATATTGTACCACGATTCATTGGCAGATGCAAATGAAAATAAAATGGGTCGTTGCGCAACCCATTCGCCCATTCAATCTGTTTGTGAACCTGGGCAAATCGGGGTAGAATGACCCGGAAGCGGCTGACGAGAAACAACGAGAAACGATCCCTGCGGGGGAGGGTTAATTTGAACAGCAGCAACGAGACAAACGACACATCGCGGGTCCAGGTCGCTCGAGCCGCCGGCATCATCGCGTTGGGTAACGTCGCCAGCCGTATCCTGGGCCTGGTTCGAGAGACGGTCAAGGCCAACCTGTTTGGCGCGGGCGGCAACGTGAGCGCATTGGATACGGCGATGAGTATCCCCGTCATCATATATGATCTGCTCGTAGGGGGGATGATCAGCTCGGCCTTGATCCCTGTCCTATCCGATTACGCCACACCGGAGCATCGGACCGAGATGTGGCACGTGCTGAGCATCATCTTGAACGCCATCTGCCTCCTTGTATCCGCCCTTCTCGTCGCCGGTGAATTGTTCACTCCCCAGATTATACGCCTCTCGGCCGGCGGCCTCTCGGCCGCCGACCAGGCGCTGGCGAGCAATCTCTTACGGCTTATGCTGCCGGGCGTCCTGTTCCTCAGTTTAGCCAGCGTCCTGAGCGGCGCGCTGTATGCGCTCAATCGTTTCACCTTGCCCGCCTTCACGCCTGCTATCTTCAACGTGGCTGTCGTCATCGTGGCCTTGGTCCTGGGACGACGTTGGGGCGTCTACAGTATGGCTGTCGGCCTGCTGATCGGCTCCATCCTCCAGGTGGCGCTCCAACTGCCCGGCCTACGCGACGTGCCTTTTACGTTGACGTTTGATCTACGCCACCCGGCCTTGCGGCGTATAGGGCGCCTCTATCTTCCCATTCTCATCGGTTTGACCGTCGATAAGCTGGCCGAGTTGCTCAGCTATCGCCTGGCCTCGCATACCGGCGCCGCTTCCATCTCGTGGATGAAATACTCGGCCACGATGATTCAACTACCGTTGGGCCTGGTCGTGACCGCTATCTCTATCGCGATCCTCCCCACCCTCTCGCGCCAGGCGAACGAGGCCCAACCCGGCCCTTTCAAAACCACGTTAGCCCAGGGCCTTCGTCTCGTATTAACCCTGACCATCCCAGCCACCATCGGCCTGTGGGTGTTGGCTCATCCCATCATCGCCTTGGTCTTCGAGCACGGAGATTTCAGCCCGGTCGATACGATGGCGACAGTCGCCGCTTTACGTTGTCACCTGGTGGGTCTGATTTTTGCCGCCATCGATCAACCCCTGATATTTGCTTTCTACGCCCGCAAAGATACCTGGACCCCGGCCCTGGTCGGTGTTCTAACCGTGATCCTCTACGTCATCCTAAACGCCATCCCCATCCTGTTTGCCTCCCTGACGCTCAACCTGCTCATATTGGCCAACTCTATCAAGTGGGCTGTCCATGCACTGATGATGTTGATCCTCATGCAGCGCGCCATTGGCGGATTGCACGGGCACGATATATGGCAGGTCATCGTCAAAGGCGCCCTGGCATCGGCCGTGATGGGAGGCCTCGTCTATCTGTTCATTCAAGTCACGACGCCGCTCATACCCCAAAACACCCTCGGGGAATTCATCCTCGTCGGCGGCGGCGGATTCTTGGGCATCGCCATTTACGCTGTACTATCGGTGCTACTCGGCATCAGGGACGTCGCCACCCTCTGGCACGCCATTGTGCGCTGGTATCGAGGCTTGAAAGCGTCTTTGCAGTAGATTACCCGCCTGCTTTTTCCCCAATTTTCGAGAAGACACGCGGCTCATGCGCCCGCGGACGCATGATCAACGTCCGCGGACGCACGATCAACGTCCGCGGACGCACGAGCAACGTCCGCGGACGCACGAGCAACGTCCGCGGACGCACGAGCAATGTCCGCGGACGCACGAGCAATGTCCGCGGACGCACGAGCAATGTCCGCTTTGTAATGGGCGGCTTTGGCCCGATTGACGAAGAAATGCATACGGTTGAAGAAATTCACCTCGCTGACGCCCGCATCCGCGTCGAGAAACAGAAGGTTGAGCTGGGGGTATCTCTCCTTGAGCCGCTTCTGCACGCCCTTGGCGACGACGTGGTTGGCAATGCACCCAAAAGGTTGCAAACATAACACATTCTGGATGCCATCACGCACCAGGGAGGCGATCTCGCCAGCGATCAACCAGCCCTCCCCGTATTGATGATTCAGGCTCAGGATCTCCTCCGCCCAATTTGCGATCTCCTGGATATCGTGATGGCGATGACCGTAGCGAAAGCGATCCATGACGTCGCCGATGTCATCCAGGAAGCTGCCAATCAGCTTCTTCCCCAAGAATGAGATAAGCCACAGGAGATCCACTCGCCTGACGTGCGTTTGCACGCTGTTCTTCAGGCTGACCAGCCCGCCGGCGAAAAACTCCATAAAAGACGGCATGACCACCTCGACGTCCTGTTCCATCAGCCAATGCGCCACGTTGTTATTCGAGAAGTGGTTGTATTTGACGTAGATCTCGCCGACAATGCCCACCTTGGGATAATCCCCTTCTGTCGGATGCGCACCGGCCCCAGACTGAGCGGATCCGGCGGATGACGTGCATGCGGCGGATGACGTGCATCCGGCGGCAGCCTCCACCGTCTCGACACGGTTGAAATCATCGACTGCCTGTTCGAGGGATGCGAGCAACGCCCTCCTCCGCACGGGCAATTCCCTGTTCATGAACGCCGTCAGATATTTATCGGCCACTCGCCAGGCAGCGCCGGCGTGCTTTTCCCTGACCACGACGGCGTAATACATGTCGGAAAGCGCGTCGGTGTACATCATGCCGAAGGCGGCCTCGTAAACGTACCTCAAGATGTTGAATTTGAAACCCGGCTGATCGTTCAAAGTCTCCAAGTTGGTCGACAGGGTCACCACCGGCACGTCCTCGAAACCGGCTGCGACGAGCGCTTTCTTGATCATCGAAGGATAGCTGGTGGCGCGGCACTGACCGCCCGTCTGAGAGAAACCTATCGCCGTCTTCGAAAGATCGTACGCCCCAGATTGCAGCGCCTTTACCAGGTCACCAATGCAGATGAGGCCAGGATAACAGATCTCGTTGTTCGTATACTTAAGCCCCACATCGACCGACGCCTGATCGGCGGGCGGTAACCACACGATGTCGTAGCCCATATCCACAAAAGGCCTGACGATAGGCGGAGAGCGGAAGGGAGAAAAGTCGGGCACGATGAGCGTCCTACCCCGGTCCTCCGCCCGGTATACCTTGCTCGTCTTCCTGGGGCGATAGACGTCCACCGTATCCGGCTGTCGCTGTTTTATGGATTCCATCATCGACCGGAGCCGGAGCTTGGTCGAACCGGCGCTCTCGATCTCGTCGATACGGATCACGGTGGGGTATTGACCGTATTCCCCTAAAATGGTCTTCACCTCGTCGAGGATGAAAGGATCTGGACCGCAGCCAAAGGAGTTCAACTGCACCACTTCCACCGGCGCACGCCCTTGCTGCTCCCTGGCCCATCGCGCGGCGTGATAGTAGCGATTGATATACGCCCACTGCGTCATGACGTGGCGATTGTCCAGGGTCTCATCTGCCCCCAGCGGGACGGCGTCTTCCGTCATCACGTCGACGCCGAAATTGGTCAGGATGTCTGGAATCTTGTGATTGATCAGCGGGTCGATATGATATGGGCGTCCCAGCAACAAGAGCAGCGGGCGCCCTTCCGCCCTGGCCCGCGCGAGTATATCCTCCGCCAACGTCCGGACCTGCTCCTTGTACGCTCGCTGGGCCTGAATGGCTTTCTTGAACGCCCGCTTGACCGTTCTCGCCCCGATACCGAGCCCGGTCAGATAGTGAACACACGCCTTTTCGAGCAACTTCTCGTCCTCGAAGTTGATTGGGGGCGTATCCAGCGGGATGCCAAACCTGCCTTCGGGATCGATGGCGCTGCGCACCACGTCCGCATAACCGGAGACGATGGGGCAATTGTAGGTATTGGCGGCGTCGGAAAATTCGCGCGTTTCGTAGAACACCATCGGGTAGAAGATGCGATCGACGCCGCCCCTGTCTGGATCGCGGGCCTCGATGAGATCCATGATGTGCCCGCCGACCAATTTGGCCGGAAAACACAGGTTTTCGGACATCACGTACGCCGTCCCCTTCTGAAAAATCTCGTTGCTCGAGGGGGCGGAAAGATGAACGTTGACGCCGCAAGCTACAAACAGGGTGTTCCAAAAGGGGAAGTTTTCGAACATGTTGAGCACCCGGGGGATACCAATGGTCAAACGGGCATCCTGTGCCTGCACCGACTCTTGGTCTGGCGCCATCTGGCGATCGAACAGCAAGTCATACTTGAGCGCCGGCAGGCTGACCCCCTTGCGCGCCTTTCCGCCGTCGCCGCTGTTGCTGAAGACATTTTCACAACGGTTGCCGGAATAAAACACGTTCCCATTGGGGAACACCATCTTGGTCACCGCACACCTGTTTTCGCAGCCCCTACAGCGAATCTCCTTCTTCTCACTGCACACGCCGACCGCATCCAATTCGGCCAATCCGATGCGGGTAACAGGCGTCTGAGAGACGTCCGCAGACATTGAACCTGCGCCTGCTGACGCAGAATCCGCACTTACCTCCCGATCCCGAGCGGTCAGGGCCGCCCCGTAAGCGCCCATCAATTCCGCCATATCGGGGCAAATGACCTTGCGCCCCAGGAGATTCTCCATCGCCTTTTGGACGGCGGCGTTTCGAAACGTCCCACCTTGCACGACGATGTGATCGCCCAGTTGCTCCGTATCGGTGACATTGAGCACTTTGTGCAGCGCGTTCTTGATCACCGAATAGGCCAACCCCGCCGCAATGTCGCCAATCTCAGCGCTCTCGCGCAGGGCTTGCTTCACCCTCGAATTCATAAAGACGGTGCAGCGGGCACCCAGATCACAGGGCGCTTTCGCCATACAGGCCTTGCGGGCGAATTCCGCCACGTCGTAGCCCATCGCGTTGGCGAAGGACTCAATGAAGGACCCACAGCCCGACGAGCACGCCTCGTTGATCTCGATGTTTTGAATGTGTCCATCCTTGACGAAGATCGCCTTCATGTCCTGACCGCCGATGTCCAGGATAAAGGTGACCGCCTCGTCGAAGGCCTTCGCCGCCCGGAAATGGGCCAACGTCTCGACCATCCCCTCGTCGAAACCGAAGGCCGCCCGGATCAGATCCTCCCCATACCCGGTCACGACGCTCCTGGCGATGTTTGGAGCACGACCTGCTTCCCCAAAGCGGCGGTGGATTTCGCGCAGGCCCTCCCGCACGGCCCCGATGGCGTCCCCCCGGTTATTGCAATAGTAATCGAAGGCCACCCGTCCCCGGGCGTCGATCAAGACCAGCTTGGTCGTCGTGGAACCGGAATCCACACCCAGGAAGAGGGGATCCCCATTCAGTTGCGCGACGTCGATGCGCTCGATCCGCTGTGAGCCGACGACAGACGTCTGCGTATGACTATCCGCGCATGCGCCGGCCCCATCCGATTTCCACGCGCGATATTCGGATGCGTCCTGAAACAGGGGCGGAAGCCGATCCTGACCGGTGAGGGCGCGATCCTGAAGCCTGTTCAACCGATCGATGAGGCGGGAGATAGACATCGGTTGGCGGATGCCACTCATGTGTACGTCCCCCTCTCTCATCGCCCCCACGCGCGCAGAGGATGAGGGAGGATTTGCCAACGCCGCGCCGATGGCGGGCAAAAACTCAGCGTGCTCCACGTCGAGCACGTCCCGAGCGTCCACGTCCAACACGCGCACGAAGGCCTCTTTCAACGCCGGCAAAAACGTCAGCGGCCCACCGCTGAAAAGGAGCGCCGGAGAGGGATCATAGCCCCTGGAGAGCGTCGCCAGCGTTTGCAGGACGACGGCGTGGAACACCGAGGCGGCGATATCCTCCTTGGGAATGTCTCGACTGAGCAGGTTTTGCAGGTCGGTCTTGGCGAAGACGCCGCAGCGAGAGGCCATCGGGTAGATCCGGCTATGTCTGCTGGCCAGGTCGTCCAGATCCGAGACAGGCACATTGAGCAGCGTCGCCATCTCGTCGATGAAGGCGCCCGTCCCGCCGGCGCAGGAGCCATTCATCCGGATGTCCGGCCGGCCCTCGGCGTTGAAAAAGATCATCTTGGCGTCCTCGCCCCCAATGTCGATCAACGTCTTAACGTCCGGGTAACGCTGCTTGACCACCTCCGCCGAAGCGACGACCTCCTGAATGAAGGGTAAATCGAACGTTTCACTGATCCCCATCCCGGCGGAACCGGTCACCAACAAATCAGCCGTGATATCGCCCAATTCGTGGAGCGCTTCTTCGAGTATCACCCGCAAAGTCGCCACCGTTTCGGTCTGGTGACGGCGGTATGCGGAAAATAGCAGATCAGCGTTCCGGTTCACGAGCACGACCTTGGCGGTCGTCGAACCCACATCAATACCCATTCTAAAATTGTGTGTTTGCATACAAGTTACCTCCCCAACACGTACACTTGACGTATCGTCTCAAACAAATATGGTCCTCTCGAGTAACTACTACTCAGCATACCCGTGCAGTGCGGATCACAATCCGCCGCCGATGGTGCTAAGGGCCATCGGCGGGGTGGTGATGGAAACCAACACATCGCCTGCAAGTGGCCGGATCACGATCCGGCTTCCGGATTACGATCCGGCTTCCGGATTACGATCCGGCTTCCGGATTGTGATCCGGCGGGCACAGGGTGAGCAGCAGTTACCCTCTCGAAATGCACAGCCATCAATCAGGCTGCTGATTCTCCCTCGACCAAGTGGGACTGACATTATAATATATCATGCTTTCATCCACAATGTCATACGATCCAGATCGATTTTTGCCCCAGGTCATTCCGGTGTATACTTGCGACAGCCGTTCAGCGCTATCAAGTTCAAGCACCCGCCCTGAATTGCAAAACTGGAACCTGAAGCTCACGTAGGCAGATTGGAGGATTCATACGTATGCCCCCTACCGAAACCGGCATTATCTTGCTCGCGGGCCTGATCATCTTCAGCGGTCATTTCGTCAAGGGCGTCTCGGGGTTTGGCAGCGCCCTGTTCGCCGTGCCGCTGTTGATGCTCATCCTCGACGCCAAGTTCGTCATCCCCGTCTTTTTGATCTTCGACTTCATGTCCGGCGCGATCCTGGTCATCGCCAACTGGCGCAGCATCCACCGCCAGCTGTTGTTGCTGCTCCTGTGTGGGTTGCTGGTGGGCACCTCTATAGGGACGTGGATGTTGCTCTCTTTCGGTCACGAGCTGCTCAAGCGCATCCTGGGGGTTCTCATCATCGGTTGGTCCGTGGTCAACATCGTACAAGTAGGGGAAAAGACGCGATCCAATCCGGCAGCCGGGGACAATCCAAACAAGCTCTACTGGGCGCCGTTCAGCGGCTTCCTGGGGGGCGCGCTGGGGGCTATGTTCAGCGTGAATGGCCCTCCCATCATCATCTACCTGTCCGGCGTGATCGAGAGGAAACAGATCTTCCGGGCCACCCTTTACGGCATTTTCTTCGCCGACGCTTGCTACAAGATGGTACTGTTCACCGCCAACCACTTGCTCAACACCCAGGTGCTGCGCTTCGCCCTGCTGATGGCGCCGTTCCTGGTCGCTGGCACCTTCGCTGGCTCGTGGCTGCAGGAATTTATCAACCAGGAAGTCTTCAAGAAGCTCGTGGCCTTCATCCTGCTGGTGACCGGCGTGATTCTGCTGCTCTAGCCCGCCAGGCGGGCGCGTGATTGTTTCAGGTTGAACGCGTCCACGTAGCGCTGGATGTTCTGCGCGATGCGATCCACCACGAAAGCGTGGGGGTCGGCCAACTCGTCGCGCAGGTTATCGTATAACCGCCGACGGGCCGCCAGCACCGCCGGGTCGGTCCACACGTAACGCGCCCCGGTGGAGACCATCCACGCCTGCCGGTCGGGCGTCAGTTCGTCGAACGCCCGGCCCTCTTCCCCGGGCGTGCGCCACTTCCGCCACCGGCCAGAAGCGACGACGGCCTGGCGGAGCGCGCCCTCGAAACCCGAGGCCGCCCTCCCCAACTGGCGCTCTCGCTTCCACAGATCGAGCAAGGCGTCCAGCTCCGTCGCCGTGAACTCTGGCCCCACGTTGGCGCCTCCCATGCCAGTCTCGGGATAGGCCTCGGGGTTGGCGACCCAATCGGTGTAATGCCCCTTGATCAGCGAGCCCAGAGGGGCGACTCGCTCGTACAGCCGGCGGGCGCTGGCCGGGTCGAAGGTGCTCGTGTGGAGATCGGTGCCCACCCGGCCCACGATGAAGCAGGGCCAGGCGTGGGTCAGGCCCCGAGCCGCGAGCCCCGACTGGAGCCCCGCCAGGAACCGGTCGAAGGTCTCCAGATCGACCAGCCCCCCGTGAACCTCCTCGGTACCGACCTCGTAGGAGACCGACGGCAGCCCCATCCGCTCACGTTCCGCCTCGGCGTAGGCGATCAACTCGACGGTACGCCCGAGCACTGTCTCTATCGGCGGCGGCTGGCCGGGCGGCAGGGTGCGGTCCACCGTTGGATCGATGTGGAGCAGCGCGTAGCCCGCCGCCAGGCACGCACTGAGCGACGCCTTGAGTGCCGCCATCGTCTCCGCCAGGCTAAGCCCGGCGTGAGCATCCTTGAGCCACGGACCGCCGTGATCCAGGCACAGGTATAGGGGCGACTCGCACCCATATTGGACAGCCAGTTCCCCCATCCGGGCGACAAGGTCGTTCGGCGTCTGGCCGGTGTAGCCACCGTCGCGATCCACCTGGTTGAGGGTCGCAGCGAAGAGCATCGGCGTATCGTTGGAGGCCGCCGCCCGGACGGCGGCCTCCAACACCGCGTCGGAGTTGGGGCAGACGGCCAACAGCGTGACTTGGACGCCTTGCTGGCGCTGCTCGATGATCCGCTGCACGAGATGTTTCACGCCTACCATGTCGCCTTCCTTTCCCCATGGACTATCAGAAACCAGGTTTTTCCAAAAAACCTGGTTTCTCTTGGTGTCACTATCCTCCGCCCCCCTGCCCCTAGCGGGGCATCCCCCCGCG
>DSAR01000553.1 GCA_011046405.1 Chloroflexota bacterium
ATCCCGCCGCGAGATTTCCGCGAGCCGCCGCCCACCTACGCCTGGGCGCCCGGTCAATACGCACAGGACAGCCACACCATAGCGACGGTCCCCGGCGCCCCGCCGGGCGTGTACGACCTGGAACTCGTCGTCTTCAACCGGGAGACGTTCGCCACGGCGCGCACACTGAACGACGACGGCCAGCTTGGCCCGCCATCCCTGGGCCTGGGACAACTGACCGTGACCCGTCCCCAACGATCCCCCACGCCGGACGAGATGGCGTTGGATCGACGATTGGACGTCCAGTTAGGCCCGCTCAGGCTGCTGGACGCCCGATTCGACCGGGCCGAGGCGGCGCCCGGCGACCCATTCCTCGCGACCTGGTACTGGCTGGCCGACGAGCAGCCCCCGGCCGATTTCACCGCCCGTCTCTCGCTCCTCGACGGCGTGGGGAATGTCGCGGCGACCTTCGACGCCCCGCCCACCCGGGAAAGCCATCCGACCTCCGACTGGCATCCGGGCGACCTGTGGGTAGGCCAACACCCGTTCCATCTCCCGGCGCGTCTGGGGGACGGCGCGCACGTCTGGCGGCTGTCGCTCCATCCAGGCGACAACGAGGCGGCGCTGCCCGACACGCTCCACGTCACGGCCCCGCAGCGCGCTTTCGCGCCCCCTCCAGTTGATGTGCCCTTGGACGCAGCCTTCGAAGACGCCGGGGCCCTGCTCGCAACCCTGGTCGGGGCCTCGTTCGATCCACTCCCCGCTGCGGACGACTTGCATCCATTGGAATCCGGGCAATTGCTGACCGTGACGCTCGTCTGGCGAGCCGAAGCGGACGACACACGCCCGACTCACACGTCGTACCGCGTCTTCCTGCACCTCGTCCCCTCCGACCCACACGGTCGCCCAGACGGCGCGCCCATCGCCCAATCTGACGCTGTCCCAGACAATTGGCGCCGCCCGACGACCGGCTGGATCGCTCAGGAATACATCACCGATCCCCACGTCCTGAGCATCCCCACCGACACCCCGCCGGGCGATTACGTCCTCCTCGCCGGCCTCTACGACCCCGATGGCGCCCGGCTCACGACGCATGGGGAGGCGGGCGGCGCGCCATTAGGCGTCATCGCCATCCAGTCCCCCTGACGCTGGAGAGAACTATGACGACAAAAAGCATCCGCCGAACGTTACGATCCATCGCCCCTTTTATCGGGCTGGCCCTGGCTGTATTGCCAGCGGCGTGGCCCTACTTCGGCGGGGGCTTCCCCCGCACCAACGACGCGCTGCCCCATCTGTATCGCTCGTTAGCTCTGAGCCGTCTCGTTCGCCAAGGCGTCCTGTGGCCCCGCTGGTCGCCCGATCTGGTGCACGGCTACGGTTACCCGGTCTTCAATTTCTCCCCTGCCCTCTCCCACTACCTGATCGTCCTATTCCACCTTGCCGGCCCGTCCCTGACCACAGCCTATCGCGCTGCTATGACGACGATTCTCGCATTGACTGCCTGCTCCACTTACCTGCTGGGACGGGATCTATTCGGCGCCGTTGGCGGCTGGGTCGCGGCGCTGGCCTACGTGTATAGCCCCTATGTGCTCTACGATGCCCTCGTGCGCGGCAGCTTACAAGAGAGCCTGGCCCTGGCCCTCGTCCCACTCCTGTTCTTCTCCCTTCGCCGGGCGACGCGTTACGGCGGTCGGTGGATCGCCGCCAGCGCCCTGTCTTGTGCCGCTATCCCACTCAGCCATCCGCCTATCTCCATCCAGGTTAGTATCCCCACTGGCATATTCCTGTTGTGGCTTGGCTGCTCAATGGGCTGGCATCGCCTATGGAGGCCTTTGGCTGGGCTGGCCCTGGGCGGTCTGCTCATGGCCTTTTTCTGGATCCCGGCCTTCACCGAGGTGCAATACGTACAAACCGAGATCGCCGTCAGCCGAGGCTACCATTACCCCAACAACTTTATGCCGCTAAAGGCGCTCATCGCCTGGCCCCGTCTGCCAGCCGACCCGGCGCTGGTCAATCCGCCGGTCGTGCGTTCGCTCCCCCTGCTCGCTCTGGCGATTGCCGCGATCATGCTGCCCTGGCGGCGGCGAAGCTTGCGCTCAACCCAGCATCGTATACGAGTGGGGTTGTGCTTGTGTGTCCTGCTGATCTGCACCATGCTCATCCTCCCTCTCAGCCGCCCGCTGTGGGATCACCTGAGCCTGTTGCAACTTTCGCTTTATCCCTGGCGCTTCTTGGGCTTGACCTCGCTGGCTGGCGCCCTCGTGCTCGCCGGGATATCCAGCGGCCCGAAACGTTTGCCAACGCTGCCCCTTCTCCTCATCATCGCTGCGCTGTTGATCGGCGCCATTCCCTGGCTCTACCCGCCGCGCGAAGCGGTTCCCGAATCTCCCACTCTGGCCCACGTAACAGCTTTCGAACAACCGCCGCTGTTCATCGGCACCACCACCCTGGGAGAATTTTTACCGATCTGGGTCGAACAACTCCCCGACACGACGGAACTACGGCAACAACTGATCTCGGACCCGTCCACCGACCGGCTGATCGCGGCAGAGGGGGTCATCGTCCAACAATCGACCGGCTCTCCGCTGGATGCCGCTTACGTGCTCCATGCCGAGCGCCCGGCGACGCTGACCTACCGTCAGTTCTATTTCCCCGGCTGGCGGGTGGAACTGGACGGCGAGGCGATCCCCATCCGTCCCAGCCAACCGGAGGGCCTGTTGTCGATCGACGTGCCGGCCGGCGAGCATCACTTGCACATCCGCTTCGGCCTCACCCCTCCGCGTCTCCTGGGTTGGGCGTTGACCGGCCTGGGGCTGTTGGGCCTCATCAGCCTGCTCATTTTCGGGCCGCGCTGGGCCGCACCAGAGCCTGGCCCATCTCTCGCAACGTTTAGCGAGACGACGTCCCGGATGCCCTTATCCCAATTGGCCCTGTTGACCGGCGCGATCCTGGTCATCTGGCTCTTGTTCAGCCGCATCGACACGCCGCTGCGCGCCACCACCCTCACCCCGGAGGGCCTACGCGGCGTGCCAAACAGCCTGGCGCTGGATTTCGCCGGGGAACTGCGCCTGCTGGGCTACGAGCAGACGCAACACCCCATCTCGGCCGACGATGACGTACACCTGACTTTATACTGGCGCGCCTTGCGCCCGATCGGCGTCCATTACGACGTCGTCGTCCACATCGTCGACCGGGACGGCCTGAAATGGGATACGCAACAGCCAGGCCGGCCATCCGACTGGCGCTGGGCGCCGGGCACCGATTCCTGGACGCCCGAGCGCTACGTGATGGACCCCTACGTTCTCCAACTGCTCGACGGCGCCCCGCCGGGGGAATACGCCTTTCGCGTCAGCCTCGTCCGCCGCGACACCAAGCAGACGATCGACACGCACCACATTATTGGGCATCTGCTCGTCGCGCAACCTGCGCGCGACGAGCGCCCGCTCGAAGTAGGGATGACGCCGGTCGGGCTGTCCACAGGCGATATGCTGGAAGCGCTGGGCAGCCGGATCGATCGTCGCCAGGCCGCGCCCGGCGAACCGGTGCGCGCGACGATTCTGTGGCAAGCGCAGAGCGCTGGCAGCGACTCATCGTTGACGCGCAACCCGTCGCTGACGCTGAACCTGGTCACCCAGGGCGGAACGCCGATCCTCACCACCACGAGCGCCATCGCCCCGCATTACCCGGTCGCTGACTGGCGGCCCGGCGACCGGCTGCGGACCGAAACCCTGCTCCGGCTGCCGGCTCACACGCCACCCGGCGAGCACGTCTGGCGGGCTCAAATCGATCAGGCGCATCCCATCACGCTCCCCCACACGTTAGCCGTGCGCGAACTGGATCGCCAATGGGATCCGCCCGCGCTGGCGATCCAACTTGACGCGCAATTGCCCCCCGTCGCCACGCTGCTCGGAGCCAACGTCGAGCCGTCATCGTGCCAGATTCAGGCCTCCCAACCGGTCACCGTGACCCTGGCCTGGCGGGCCGAAGCCGAAGTCGAGATAAGCTACCGCGTCTTCGTCCATCTCGTTGGTCCGGACGGCGACATTGTCGCCCAACGGGACGGGGAACCGGCCAACTGGACCCGGCCCACCACCGGCTGGCTGCCGGGCGAGGTCGTGCTCGACGAGCGCGTCTTGGATGTCCCCGCGAACGCCTCCGATGGCTCATACACGTTAATCTGTGGGCTTTATGAACCTGACACCGGCCAGCGACTCAAAACACAGGAAGGCCTTGGTACCATCCAAATCATCGAAATCACGATTCAATAGCAAGAAATTGGACAGGACGGATGATGAGCATTTGCCACCAGCCCCAGGTCAGTGGTATAATGCAAGTACGGAAACGAAGTATCATCTCAATAAACCGGGGCAAACTCGCTCGGGCCGGTCTCCTGACCGTGCCCGCTGTGGCTCGGTCGGGAGACCGGCCACAGCTCCCCAACTTATTGAGAAGATACCTGTATTGGCTCTGGCTCTGCCAGGTTAGGGCCTACCGATAAGATTCTCGCACGGCGAGGAAGAATCTGGCATTCAGTGATTCTTTATGGTTCTGGCTCGTCCAGGTTAGGAGAAAACGATGATCGAAGTAAAAGTAGACAGTATCCGGGCCAGCCTGATGTCCGAGCATCGCGTCGTCATCCTCAAAGATCTCAAAACCAACCGCTACCTACCCATTTGGATTGGGCGTTACGAGGCGGAGGCCATCGCCATCCAATTGCAAGGCATCGAAGTGCCACGCCCTCTGACCCACGACCTGCTGAAGAACGCCATCGGCGAGATGGGAGGAGAGATCTCTCACATCATGGTCAACGCGCTGCGTAATGATACCTTTTACGCTTACATCACGGTAAATGTAAATGGACAAACGGTCCAGGTCGATTCACGCCCATCCGACGCGATCGCCCTGGCAGTCCGGGCCGACGTGACCATCTACGTCGAAGAGGACGTCATGGCCCAAGCCGGCATTACGCCAGAAACTGACGTGAGCGAGGAAACGCCCGAAGAGGATCTATCGGCCTTTCGGGATTTCATCGATAATCTCGATCTAGACGACCTGCCCCTACAATAAGCACATCCAACGGGCCCAGACCACCTCTTTGGGAATGATACCGGGAATAATACCCGTTCGCCTGTATCGGGCCCCAATCCCCAAATGAAAGAAGAACATGGCAACACCTGACAAAATGGTTCCTCAAAACGTAGAGGCTGAGGAGGCGGTTCTGGGCTCCCTGCTCATTGACCCCGAAGCGCTATTCCGCGTCGCCCCGTTTCTCAAGGCCAACGACTTCTACATTCAGAAAAATGCGTGGATATACGAGGCGATCCTGGCGCTTCACGAACGCCGCGAGCCCATCGACTTCCTCACCATCTGTGACGAACTTGACCGGCGCGAACAACTGGCAGAAGTTGGCGGCGCTGCCTATATCACCCAGCTCATCAACGCCGTCCCCAGCGCCATCCACGTCGAATCCTACGGCCACATCGTCGAACAGGCCGCCATCCGCCGCCGTTTGATCAACGCCGCCAGCCAGATCGCCCAATTGGCCTACCAGGAGGCGGAGGAAATCGACCTGACGGTCGACCAGGCGGAACAGGCCCTCTTTAACGTCTCTCAACGGCGCATCACCCGCGACCTGACCCCCATTCAAGAGGTCATCCGCAGCTACTACGACCGCATCGAGTACCTGTACGCCCACCAGGGCGAGCCGCTGGGAGTGCCCACCGGGTACGTCGACATCGACCGGATGCTGGGCGGCTTGCAACGCTCTGATTTCATCATCATCGCCGCCCGCCCCTCGGTGGGTAAAACGAGCCTGTGCCTGTCGGTCGCCCGGAACGCCGCCCGTTACGGCCAACACGTGGCCGTCTTCAGCCTGGAGATGTCGAAGGAGCAGATCGTGCAGCGCATCGTCTCCGCCGAGACCGGCATCGACACCCAGCGTTTGCGAATGGGACAACTCCAAGACAACGAATGGCCGCTCTTCGTCGAGGCCACCGGCAAGCTGGCCGACCTGCCCATTTACATCGACGACACCCCCGCCATCTCGGTGCTGCAATTGCGCACCAAAGCGCGCCGCCTCCATTCCGAGCACGGACTCGATCTGATATTCGTCGATTATCTCCAGTTGATGAGCGGGGACGTGCATTCCGAAAACCGGGTGCAGGAGGTCTCATACATCTCCCGTTCGCTCAAGGCCATCGCCCGCGAGCTGGACGTCCCCGTCGTCGCCGCCTCCCAGCTCTCCCGCGCCGTCGAACAGCGCACCGACAAGCGCCCGATCCTGGCGGATTTAAGAGAAAGCGGATCGCTCGAGCAGGACGCGGACATCGTCATGTTCATCTACCGCGACGAGCTTTACCATCCCGATACCGAGCGGCCCAATATCGCCGACGTCATCATTGCCAAACACCGCAACGGTCCCACCGGGAACATACAGCTCTTCTTCCGCAAGCGATTGGCCCAATTCCTGGACGCCGAGATTCAACGTCAACCGGTCGATTTTGCATGACGAAAACGATGAAAACGATGAAAACGATGAAAACGATCAAAACGTTCAGCGGTTTCCCCGCCGGTAAAGTCCATAGCACCCGCCTGCCCGATCCGATCTTCACCGAGTTGATCCCCTTGATCGACGACCTGCTCGAACTCAAGCTCACGCTCCACGTGATGTGGCGATTGGGACAACAAAGCGGCAAAGTGCGCTATCTGAGCCACGCCGATCTCGCTGACGACGCTGTCTTGCTTTCGAGCCTGGGAAACGCTCCTCTCGAAGCCTTGCAAGAGGCCTTGCATCGCGCTGTCGAACGGGGATCCCTGCTGAAAGTCGAGACAGCCCGGGGAGAAATCACCGAGGCCATCTACTTCGCCAACACGCCTAAAGGCCGGCGAGCCATCGAAGCGATCGAGCGCGGCGAGTGGCCCGACGACGTCGCGTCGGCCCGGCGCACCGACATCTTCACGCTCTACGAGCAAAACGTCGGCCTGCTCACGCCCATCATCGCTGAGGAGTTGCGCCAGGCGGAGGATGAATACCCGATCGCCTGGATCGAGGAGGCCATCCGTGAAGCGACCATGCTCAACAAACGGAGTTGGAAATACATCCGCGCGATCCTAGAACGCTGGACAACCGAGGGAAGAGGGGTTGAAACGCATCGACGAGGTCGTGAGGCCGACCGACGCCGCTATCTGGAGTGGAAACAGAGTGCATCCAACAGACGCTAACCGATCACCGGAATCTAAAAAAGATCAAGCAGGTTGCCCCGTCTGCCGGGGATTGGGCTACCTGCGAGCCGACGTCCCGCTGGATCACCCTGACTTCGGCAAACTGGTCCCTTGCCCGTGTCGATTGACCGAAAGGGCGCAGAAGCGCGTGGAATCCCTGCGAGCGTTGAGCGACCTGGACATCATGTCGGAGATGACTTTCGAAACCTTCATTCCAGAGGGTCACGGCCTGTCGCCCGACAAACAGACCAACCTCCGTTGGGCCTACGAGGAAGCTCACGGATTTGCCCAGAACCCAAACGGCTGGCTGATCCTCAAAGGTGGATACGGCTGCGGCAAGACGCACCTGGCGGCCGCGATTGCAAACGCCTGCGTCGAACAGGGCCAACCGGTGCTGTTCGTCACCGTGCCCGATCTGCTGGATCACCTGCGGGCCACCTTCAGCCCCGCCAGCGCCACCGGTTACGACGCCCGTTTCGAGCAAGTGCGTAAGGCTCCGCTTCTCATCCTCGACGACCTGGGCACCGAGAGCCGGACGCCCTGGGCCCAGGAAAAGCTCTTCCAGATATTCAACTACCGTTACAACGCCCGCCTGCCCACCGTCATCACCACCAACCACGAACTGGAGGACATCCCCCTGCGGCTTCGCTCCCGCCTGGTCGATATCGACACCGCTCGCATCGTTTCCATCACTGCGCCCGACTACCGCCGGGGAGGCGTGCCCCAGGATCAATCCAACTTGAGCAGCCTGAGTCTCCACACGCACCAGACTTTCGAGAGTTTCGATCTGCGCCGGGGAGAACTGGACCCGGAGGAAGAAGAGAGTCTCAAGGAAGCGTTCGACAAGGCCCGATCGTTCGCCCAACGTCCCGAAGGCTGGCTGCTCTTCACCGGCACCTACGGCTGTGGTAAAACCCACCTGGCAGCTGCCATCGCCAACTACCGGGTGAAGCACGGCTATCCGGCGTTGTTCGTCGTCGTCCCCGATCTCCTCGACCATCTCCGTGACACGTTCAACCCACAGAGCACCGTCACCTTCTACCAGCAGTTCGAAGAGGTAAGACGCACACCGCTTCTCGTCCTCGACGATTTGGGCACCGAATCGGCCACGCCCTGGGCGCGCGAAAAACTGTATCAAATCTTCGACTACCGCTATAACGCCAACCTGCCCACCGTCATCACCACCGCCAAGTACCTGAATGAGATCGACCCCCGCCTGGAGACCCGGATGGTCGACGAAAGCCGTTGCACCCCCGCCCCCATCCTGACTCCAGCCTATCGAGGGGGTCTTCCCAAGAAACGCCGTCGTCCAGAACGGTGAAACGCTATGACTCCTCCATGTGTATCTGTATCCCAATCGGACGATCTGGGCAGTTGCGGTCGAACTAAGGTCTGCACCCTCCCTGTAAAAATGGGTGTTGACACCTTTCGTTCAGACAAGTATAATCAGATAAACACGGAACGATAATACATCAGCCAATTTCACCAACTGCCGGTGTGACTGCTCACCTTGTGCCCGCCGGATCATAATCCGGCAGTTTACAGGCGACGTGTTGGTTTCCGTCACCACCCATGATGGCCCTTGCACCATCGACGCGGATTGTGATCCGCACGGCACACGTAGGCTGAGCAGTTACCTGTCGGTTAGCAATTGACCAGGAATGAGGACACGATGAATCCAGTCTACATTTACGACCCAATCTACCTGGCACATGACCAACCTGCACATCCCGAAAATGCCCGTCGCTTGCTGCATACGATGCACACGCTGGAGGACGAGGGGATACTGGCGCGTCTTACGTCCCTGGAACCCAGGCCAGCGACCGAAGCGGAATTGGAACGCGTACACACGCCGGCTCATATCCGGGAAGTCAAAATGATTGCGCAGTCGGGCGGCGGGCATCTCGACCTGGATACTTACGTCGCTCCCCGCTCTTTCGACGCGGCGCTGATGGCGGCCGGCGGGTTGATAAAGGCAGTAGAGACCGTCCTGACCGGTGAGATCAAAAAAGCCTTCGCCCTCGTCCGCCCACCGGGCCACCACGCCACGCCTAACCGAGGCATGGGCTTCTGCCTGTTCAACAACGTCGCCGTCGCCGCTCGCGCCGCCCTGGCTCAGGAAGATGGGCATGTCGAACGCGTGTTCATCGTCGATTTCGACGTCCACCACGGCAATGGCACCCAAGACGCCTTCGCCGCCGACGCCAACGTGTTCTACGTCTCGACCCATCAATATCCCTACTATCCTGGCACCGGTCGACATGACGAGACAGGCCACGGTGACGGTCAGGGCACCGTCTTCAACGTTCCCTTGCCGCCCCAGGTGGGCGATTCGGGATACATACGTATTTTCCAGGAACTGGTCTGGCCGTTGGCCCAACGATTTCAACCCGACCTCATACTGGTCTCGGCCGGCTACGACGCCCATTGGAGCGATCCGCTGGCCCACATGAACCTATCGCTGGCCGGATATGCTCAATTGGCCCGGGAACTGGTGCGTATGTCGAACGACCTATGTGATGGGCGGCTCGTTTTCACCCTCGAGGGTGGATACCATCTGGACGTTCTGGCTTATGGCGTGCTCAACACCCTTTATGCTGTGCTGGAGGAAGAGACCATCGTCGACCCGCTGGGGCCGTCGCCCCGCGACGATCGCCCCATAGACGCCCTCATCCCCCGGCTAAAGGCAATCCACCATTTGACCCAGGGTTGACACCAGCCCTTTGCTGTGCCGCCCATCCGCTGCAAACGGGCAGCAGGCTGAGTAGTTACAGCTTGAAATTGACTTTTCAGGCAAGACGTTGCATAATCTATAAGATGTATACGAACATTTCACACAACGCTCCCGACTTGCTCTAATGGGGAAAGGAAAAAAGAATGGCTAAAATTTCCCTCCGAGAATATAGCGAACAAATCGAAGACACGATTGCCCAGGGGCGCTACACAGAAGCCGTCGCCCACGGCAAAAATATCCTCGAGCAATATCCCAAGCACGTGGGGACCTATCAACTACTGGGCAGAGCGATGCTCGAATCCGGGCAAATCGACTATGCGGCCGATATGTTCAACCGTGTATTAAGCGCCAATCCCGAGGATATGATTGCGTGGATTGGGATGAGCGAGATATATGCTCAACGTCAGGATATTGATGCAGCTATCTGGTATCTCGAACGCGCCTTCGAGTTGGAAGCCAATAATGAGATGCTAGAAGAAGAATTGCGTCAGCTCTACAGCCAGCGAGACGGCGTTGAAGTCTCCCGCGTACAACTCACCCGGGGCGCCCTGGCTCGCCTTTACCTCAAGGGTGGCCTGCTCTCACGGGCCATCAACGAATTACGCGACCTGTGGGAAGAGCAGCCAGAACGAATAGACCTCTCCGTTGCACTGGCCGAAGCCCTTTGGCACAACGAGCAACGGTTGGAGGCTTCGGAGGTGTGCCAAAAAACCTTAGACCAGATTCCCTACTGCATCAAGGCCAACCTGATCCTGGGCGAAATATGGGAAAGCAGTGGTCGAGAAGAAGGCCATGCCTACCTCGAAAAGGCCAACGCCCTGGATCCAGAGAACCGGATCGCCCAGGAGTTATTTGGCATCGACTCGCCCCTTCCCCTTCAAGAGGTTATGGTTGTGCCACTGGACACCACTCAAGTCTCTGAAGAACCAGAGTGGATGGCCAGCGTCGAACCGACCCTGGCAGAAGAGAGACCGGTAGCCGGGGAAGATCAGCTATTCGACATCGCCTCAGCCCTGGAGACCCAAATCGAACTTCCCGCCTGGATGGAGGAAGTGAGCCTGGAGGGTGAAGTGGAAGAGAGCCTGCCCGTCGAAGCGCCTGAACCCCCGGTCGAGGAGATACCGATCGAAGAAGAGGAAGGGGAAGGAATACCCGACTGGCTATTCGGTATCAGCGAAGAAACTTTTGAGGGGGTTGAAGAAAGCCCTGAAGAGATTGGGGAAAGAGATGATCGACGGGAGCAAATCACGACCGGAGACGGAGAAACCCTCGATTGGATGGCCGAGTTGGAAACTGAGACCGAAGTCGCTAAAGACGTGCCCGATTGGCTGGCGGAAGAAGATCTCCCATCGCTGGAGGACGTCTCCCTCCCCGACTGGATGCAACAAGAAGAGACCCCATCAGAAGATGAAGCGCTGGCCTGGCTCGAACAGATAGCCGCCGAGACAGAAGGGGACGAGCAAGCCCAGGCAGTAGTCGAAGCCCATCTGGCCGAGATGATGGATCGTCCTGTCAAGGACATCCAAGAGATGGAAGCGGGACCACCGGGCGAAATCGAGACAGAAACCACCGACATCATCGATTGGATGCAGGACCTCCGCATAGACGAAGAGCCCGCAGCAGCGCCAGCTCTGCCAAAAGACGAATTTGAACAAAGAGCCGCTGAGGCCGAGGAGAAGGCGATTCCCGATTGGATGCAAGAACTCCGACCTACTGAAACGGCCGAGGTCCTCGAAGAGATTGACCGCTTCGAGAAAGAGGAAGCGAAAGCGAAACCCGAAGCATTCCCAGCCGCAGAAATGGAAGCAGAGGCGGCCGCGTTTCCCGAATGGATGGAAGGGGAGGGCGTCCCCTCCGGCGACGAGGCCCTGGCCTGGCTCGAACAACTGGCCGCCGGCAAAGAAGAGGAACTCCAGGCCCAGGCCCAGATCGAAGCCGAGGCCCGTCTGGCCGAGATCATGGGCCGTCCCGCCGCCGAGCCAGAAGCCGAAGTGGAAGCGGAAGTAGAACAAGCGGTGGAGATAGAATTAGTGGCGGAAGCCGAGTTCCCGTGGGAGGCCAAACCTGAAGCTCCCCCCGAACCGGCGATGGAAGTCACCGAGGCCGCCGAGGAAGGAGCAATTCCTGATTGGCTGCAGGAACTCCGACCGACCGAAGCGGCCGAGGC
>DSAR01000373.1 GCA_011046405.1 Chloroflexota bacterium
ATCCAGAAACCAGGTTTTTTCACCAAAGCAATGCGCTACTCATTGAAAAACGTGTGTGATGAGGCATATTTCGCTCAACAAGTGCCTAAAAACCTGGTTTCTCTGCCCCTGGTGAACGGTTACTAGAGAATCACAATGACAGGCCCATGCATGATCCCTGATAGTATAGTCCAACACCTGTTTCAAAAGCGTTTCGAAAATCGTTTCAATATCTGTAACGATCGGGCCTGTTTCTCGTCGAACACGTAGAGAACCCATGTCCACGTCTCGATTGGCCCTATCGTTGCTCGGTTCACCATCCCTCGAGCTTGACGGCCGCCCCGTCAAATTCGAGAGACGAAAGACCGTGGCGCTCGTCGCCTATCTGGCTGTCACCGCCGAGACTCACTCCCGTGAGGCGCTGGCCGCGCTGTTCTGGCCAGCGCTCGACCAATCGCGGGCCCTATCTGGCCTCCGTCTGACGCTCTCGACGCTGAAGCGGGCGCTGGGCGAGAGATGGTTGGAGATCGAACGCGACTGTCTAGCGGTCAGGACAGGCCGCGACGGATTCTGGCTGGACGTGGACCACTTCCACGATCTGCTCGATGCCTGCCAGAAACATGGCCATCCTCCCGAGCGAGTCTGTTCCGCCTGTCTTTCCTTTTTGACCGAGGCCGTCGATCTGTGTCGCGGCGCTTTTATGGCCGGCTTTAGCCTGCGCGATTGCCCCACCTTCGACGATTGGCAGGCGTTTCAGGGCCAGCGGCTGAACGGTACGTTGTGCCACGCCCTGAAAAAGATCGTTCGCGGCTACGGCGCTCAGAAGGCGTTCGACCGCGCTATCCCATACGCGCAACGTTGGCTGTCGATCGAGCCGCTGAGCGAGGCCGCCCATCGCACCCTCATGGGGTTGTACGCCCAGACTGGCTGTCGAGAGGCCGCCTTGCGTCAATACGAGATATGCGCTCGGCGACTCGAGCGTGAGTTAGGGGTGGCGCCTGGTGAAGAGACTGCCCACCTGCACGATGATATCCTAAAGAGAGGTTCGCCCGCGCCCGCCTTTGAGACCGATCTCGCTTCCCCTCAAATGCCCCATGGCGTTCCCTTTTATCCTACCCCGTTCCTCGGTCGGTCGAGCGAATTGGCCAAGATAGCCCAATCTTTGGAGGATCCGGCCTGTCGCACGTTAACCCTGATCGGCGTTGGCGGCGTTGGTAAGAGCCGCCTGGCGGCCCAGGCGGCGGCGCAGGCGGTGGGCAACTTTGCCCACGGTGTCTACTATATCCCGCTGGCCGCGCTGAATTCGCCCACTCTGTTGGCTTCCACCATCGTCCATTCCCTGGGTCTCTTTCTGCACGGTGGGACGTCTCCCGTCGAACAGCTCCTCGGCTACCTGCGCGAAAAAGAGATGTTGCTCGTGCTGGATAATTTCGAACACCTGCTGCCTTTTGGGCAGGATCGCGGCAGCGGGACGGACACGGGCATTTCCGATGCAGCCGAGTTGCTCGTCAAACTCCTCGAGCACGCCCTGGGACTCAAGTTCCTGATCACGTCGCGGCGCCCCCTGGCCTTGAAATGGGAATCGACCCTGGTGGTTCAAGGGCTCGGATTGCCGAGCGACGCGGCGGAGGATACGGCGGAACGCTGCGATGCGGTCCGGTTGTTCGTCCAGAGCGCGCGGCGGGTTCGACCGGGCTTTCAACTGGGGGGCGAGGAGAGGCCTTCGGCCATCCACATCTGCCGATTCCTGGGGGGGCTGCCGTTGGGAATCGAGATGGCGGCCACGTGGCTGCAGGCGCTTTCCTGTCAAGAGATCGCGCAAAAGATCGAGCAGGGGCCAGCGTTGCTGTCCACTCACTCACAGGACATCCCTGAACGGCATCGTAGCCTGCAAACCGTGTTCGACGACTCTTGGAAGCTGCTAACGGAAAAGGAAAGGCGGGTGTGTCGTGGGCTTTCGGCGTTTCGGGGCGGGTTTCACGGTGAAGCCGTCGCCGAAAACGTGGCGGGCGCCACTCTTCCCATCCTCTTTGCCTTGATGCGCAAGTCTTTTATCCACCGCACGCCCCGTGGGCGGTACGAGATGCTGGAAATTCTACGGTGCTATGTCGAGGAAAAGCTCGAGGACGAAGAGAAACGGCGGGTGCACGACGCCCACTGCCGATATTACGCCGACTATGTCTATCGGCGGGAACGCTGTGTGGATGGGGAGGATCAGCAGAAAGCGCTCGGCGAGATTCAGGCGGACATCGGCAACGTGCGCGCGGCCTGGAGGTGGGCCGTGGCCCAGGGCCGCTTGGAAGCGATCGACAAATCCCTGGAGAGCCTTTGCTTCCTCCACCAGGTGCGGGGCTGGTTCGAAGAAGGGCGCGCGCTCTTCGAGATGGCCGCCAGCAGGCTCGAGGAGATGGGCGATGTCCCCGCTGAAGGGAATCGGTCCAAGGATGCGGTGCTCGCTCGCGTTCTGGCTCGCCAAGCGAGGTTGTGCGTTCCGCTCTCTTTGTACGAAAAGGCGGATTCGCTCCTGCGGACCAGCCTGGGGATTTTCCGCCGCCTGGGGATGCAAAGAGAATCGGCGTCGGCGCTCTACTACCTGGGGCTCGTCGCCTACTGCCTGGGCGAATATGCGCGAGCCCAAGACCTGTATCGAGAAAGCCTGGCGATCTGTGAAGAGCTTGCGTATCTGCCTGGCGCGGCAAGGAGCCTGGTCCACCTGGGCGTGATCGCCTCTCATCAAGGTGAGCATGCAGCCGCGCGACAGCTGTGCCAGAAAAGCATGGCGATATTTCTAGAGACCGGAGATCGGCTGGAGACCGCCAGGTGCCTGGGCAATATGGGGCTCGTCGCGGCGGCCTCGAAAGAGCACGCCGAAGCGGAACGGTTGCATCGCGAAAGCCTGACGATGTTTGAAGAGATCGGTGATCAGCTGGCGATCGCCAAGTGTTACCACAACATGGGGGCCGCCGTGCGCGCTCAAGGGGATCATCGCAAAGCCAGGCATCTCTACCAGCAGAGTCTGGCCATCGCCGAGTCCCTGGGCGACCGATGGGGCATCGCCAGCAACTCGATTGGCCTGGGGTTCACCCTCTCGAACATCGGGGAGGGGCGCGAAGCGAAAGAACGGTTTCAAAAGGCCCTAGAAACGGCCGCGAGCCTGGGGGTGACGCCGATGATTCACGAGTCCCTGCTTGGATTGGCGGCACTCCTGGCGCAGACAGGGGATATTGCGAAAGCGCTGGAAATCACCGCTTATCTGCGTCACTGTCAGGCCGTTCAGGGGGAGCAGGTCCAGGCCTTGGTCGAGGATCTCTTTGACCGATTGGCCCCTCAACTGGCGCCCAACCAACTAGCCCAGATCGAGGCCAGAGCCCAGGCCAGAGATATCGAGCATTACATCGACGTTTGCCGAGGGCGTTAACGGGGGTGTCTATGTCCAATCTGGCGCTGTACCTGCTGGGCGCGCCGCGTATCGAGCTCGACGGAACGGTGGTTGTCATTGGCAGGCGGAAGGCGGTGGCTTTGGCCGCGTACCTGGCTGTGACGGGTGAGAGACATTCTCGCACAGCTTTGGCCAGACTTTTCTGGCCAGAATCGGATCCGCCCCACGCCCTGGCGGCCCTGCGCCTGGCGCTCTTGACCTTGAAGGAGGCCATTGGCGAAGAATGGCTCGAGATCGAACGCACGAGCCTGGCCCTTTGCCGTACCCCAGATTACTGGTCAGACGTGACGCATTTCCGCCATCTTTTGATTGGGTGTGAAGCGCATACCCATTCCCCCGACAGTGTGTGTCCTAACTGCCTTGCTCTGTTGACCAACGCCGTGCTCATCTACCGCGACGATTTCATGGCCGGCTTTACCCTGCGGGACAGTTCGGCTTTCGACGATTGGCAATCCTTCCAGTGTCAGGACCTGCAGCGCAGGTTGGATTACGCGTTGGAAAAGCTGTCCCTTGGCTACGGGGCGCGCGGCGAGTTGCACCACGCCGTCCCATTCGCTCAGCGATGGTTGAACCGCGATCCTTTGAACGAATCGGCTCATCGTTTGTTGATGCGTCTGTATACCTGGAACAAACAACGCGAGGCGGCCCTGCGCCAATATCAGCGCTGTCGAGAGGCGCTTGAGCAGGAGCTGGGGCGCTTTCCGGAAGAGGAGACGGATCAACTCTACCACGCCATCATTGAGGATCGTTTGCCTCCTCTCGATGGGCTTTCATCTTCATTTTCGTTTCGCCCTCTGCTGTCTCACAATCTTCCCTCTCAATCGACGCCCTTCCTGGGGCGGGAGCGTGAGTTGGCCAAGCTCCTGGCACTTCTCCGTGATCCTGCTTGCCGACTTTTGACGCTGGTCGGCGTTGGCGGGGCCGGCAAGACGAGGCTTGCCTTGCAGGCGGCCGCGGACGTCGCGATCCAGGATGCGGAGGCGTTCGTCGATGGTATACGGTTCGTCTCCCTGGCCTCCCTCACATCCCCAGATTTGCTGGGCTCAGCCATTGCGCGTTCGCTGGGCCCCTCTTTTCACGGACAGGTAGACGTCGAGGCGCAAATTCTGGACTATTTGGAAGACAGGCGGATGTTGCTCGTGTTGGACAACTTTGAGCACCTGCTTTCTTCACCCATCTCTTCCAGCCGTTTGGAGAGAGGTGCAAAGGCGGCCGGGTTGATCGCCCGGATTCTAGGATCTGCCCCCCAGGTAAAGATGATGGTCACCTCGCGGGAACCGCTGGACCTTCAGGGGGAATGGCTCTTTGAAGTCACAGGGCTAAAGTGTCCTCCAGCGGATAGGACTGAAGCGCTGGAGCAGTACGATGCGATTCGATTGTTTCTGCAAAGCGCCCGTCGCGTTCAGCCAGACTTTCGAGTTTTGGAGGACGAGGCGCCTTTTGTGGTCCGCATCTGCCGGTTCTTGGATGGTTTGCCGTTGGGGATCGAACTGGCCGCCGCCTGGCTGCAAATGTTTACCTGTCAGGAGATCGCGCAGAGGATCGAACAGGGGCTCTGCTTCCTCGATACGTCCTTGCGAGACGTCCCAGAACGGCACCGCAGCCTGCGAGCCGTGTTCGATCATTCCTGGGACCTTTTATCGGATGAGGAAAAGGACGTATGTCGCTGTCTTTCAGTGTTCCGGGGAGGATTCCGTGGTGAGGCCGCGGCAGAGCAAGTCGCTGGGGCCTCGTTGCCGACGCTTCTTTCCTTGATACGCAAGTCATTTCTCCACCTCGATCCCGATGGACGCTACGCGATGCCCGAGGTGCTGCGCAGGTACGTCGAGGGTAAGCTCGATCAGCATCCCCAACAGAAGGCGCTCGCTCGAGAGCGCCACTGTGAATATTACGCTGAATTCCTACACCAACGGCATGGCGACATAGAGGGAAGAAACCAACGGCAGGCGTTGGAAGAGATCCGCAAAGAGCTGGAGAACGTGCGGGTCGGTTGGGAGTGGGCCGTGAAGCAGGTGAATATGGAGGCCATAGACAAGGCCATAGGCAGCCTTTGTCATCTTTACGAGATGCACGGATGGTTTCAGGAGGGCGAAGAGCTCTTGACCAGGGCCTGGGAAGCGTTGAGTGAGTCTATGCAGGCGATGAACGATCCCCCGACTCGGGATCTCTTGATTCTGGCCCGGGTCATCGATTGGCGCGGCTGGCTGTGTTACTTGCTCTCCCGTTTCGAACAAGCTCGAGACCTGTTGGAAACCAGCTATGCCATGTTCTGCCGTCTTGATGAACAAGAGGCGCGCGCCCTATCGCTCAAGAACCTGGGCAATGTGACGACGAGTCTGGGTGAATATGCCGCAGCTAGAAAACTATTTCAGAAAAGCGTTTCCATCTCTAAAAGGGCCGACGATCAGGTCGGCATTGGATGGGGATTTGATGGCCTGGGCTATATCGCCGAGGCGATGGGGGAGTATGCCAGGGCCCGGCGGTTGTATCAGAGATGCCTTGGAATTTGGAAAGAGCTGGGAAATCCAGAGGGGATCACCTGGAGCCTCATGGGGCTGGGATCGGTCGCCGAGGCGTCAGGGGAACAGAATGAAGCCAAAGACCTGTTCGACGACTGTATGGCTCATTGTACAAAGAGCGACAATCAGCAGGGGATTGGCTGGTGTCTCGACGGCCTGAGCCGTCTCGCTGAGGGTTCGGGAAACTACGAGGAAGCCAAACGGCTCGCTGGACGAGGACTGGCGATCTTTCAAGAGATCGGCGATCGTTCTGGGATAGCGATTGGCTTTAGGAACCTGGGATTTGCTTCTCTGGCTCTGGGCGATTACCGAGAGGCCAGGGATGCTTTTCAGAGAGCGATCGACATGGCTCAGGATGTAAAGGCGATTCCTGTGCTCGTAGACACACTGGTGGGGGTGGCGGATTTGCTGGCGGCAGAGGGCGAGGCGGAACAGGCAGTGGAACTGCTCGCCTTTCTGCTCCGTCATCCCGCCACGACCGCCCGATACAAGAAGCGGGCGCAAAGGCTTCACACGGCGCTCTCCTCTCGGCTTTCGCCCCAGGCTTTCCGCCCCGCCGAAGCAAGGGGAGAAGCACGGACCCTGGAAAGTTTTACCCCCATCCCGTAGCAAGCTCCCGTTAACCTAACCTGGACGAGCCAGAGCCAAAAAGGAGCCATTGGCCATCAAATTCTTGCTCGCTGTACAAGGATTCTATTGGTTAGGCCCTAACCTGGACGAGCCAGAGCCAAAAAGGAGCCATTGGCCACCAAATTCTTGCTCGCTGTACAAGGATTCTATCGGTTAGGCCCTGGTAACTGCTCAGGCCAGCCCCTTGCTGCGATGGAGAGTGGGGGCCCCCGCCCATCCGCTGCAAACGGACGGTAGGCTGAGCAGTTACATGCCCTGTAACAAAATTTGCGTTTGAGGTAAATCTGTGATATTCTTGATTTAGCCATTTATCTCTCATCCCTCGGCGTCCACAAGAAGGAGCAACATACATGTCTTCGAACGTTAATCCCAAGGTTATCGGCGATCAACCGGCGGAACCGGTCGATCTCAGCAAGAAATGGCGCGTGCGGAGCGACCTGGCCAATCACAAAGATCTACGCCGCGCCAAGCTCAAGGGCATCCAATTGGCCGGGGCGAGTCTTTCTGGGAGAGCATTGCAAGGGGCAGATCTGCGGGAGGCGGATTTGTTCATGGCAGATCTAACCGGCGCAGATCTGGCCGGTTGTGATTTGCGGGACGCTGTGCTGGACCATGCCAAACTGGCCCGGGCGTCTCTTTTTCGGGCGGACCTATCGGGGGCCAGCCTCAGATCGGCCGATCTCAGCGGGGCGGATTTGGATGGCGTTTCTCTCAAGGAAGCAGACCTCTCATTTGCCTGTCTCTCCAAGGCCAGGTTGACGCATGCGGACCTGGAACAGACGAATCTCAGGAACGCGGTGTTGCGCGGCGCTTATCTGCATGGCGCCAACTTGACCAAGGCGGATTTGCGAGAGGCGGATCTGGGCCAGACGAAACTGATGGGGGCGAATTTGACCCGGGCGGATTTGCGGGGTGTCAAGAATTTCCTGTTCCGCGATTTGCGACACATTGAATTTCAACGGACAAAAGGCTCGCTCCTCATTCTCTTGACGGGGATGCTCAGACGTTTACAAGATCAATTCTTGAATCCATCGACATCGAGTGACCAATCATCTGCCAGGACGTGACCCAGGGCACCTTCAACGGGATGACGTGACGTGAGCGGAAGGGAGTATTCGCTATGCTCATCTTGCTAAAAGAGTTATTCTATTTATTATTGCAAGTCCTGATCGGCATGTTGACTCCCTTTTTGCTGGCGGGGACCGTGACGGGAGCAATGGTAGCACTGCTTTGGTTGGCCGGGTTCTCCCCATCTAAGCGGGGCAATGAGACTGTGGGATTTTTGTGGATGTTTGGCGGTGGCGCATGCGCGTTCTTTTACTCCTTCCTGCGTTTGATGTTGGGCCTCGATAGCCTCCTCGTGCTTTTCATCCTCAACGCCTTGGTGGGAGTGCTGATAAACGCCGGATTAGGTGGGTCGGCAACGAAGGACAAGCCATTCCGGTGGTGGGTGTTTTACCTGGCCTGGCTCTACCTGTGGATGACGGTCTTGCTGGGTTGGCGTTATGGCTTCCTGGGGCTTTTGCTGATCACGTTACCGGCCCTGATCGTCGCCGAGTTGGGACTCTTTTTCGTAGCCGGCTACCTCTTGCCGTTCCCTTACCTGGATCTCTACCGGGACGAGCGACCCGCACCAGATCCGGCCGATATACCGACTTTTATGGACGAGATCAAGGATTTCATCGCGCTCATGCGCTTGCCAGAGAACGAAGAAGCGCGCCGAGAGTGGTTCGACCGGCGACGAAAGGCGCTGCAGTGCTTGATCACGTATGCGTTGGGAAGCAATTATCCATATTACGTCATCATCGACGAAAAAATCAACGAGCGGACCGAGGGAATTCGCACCTGGTTGCCCTGGGAAGATAAGCTGATCAAACGCCTGGATGGAGACGTCTTCAACGAGTTCCTGGCCGGACCCGGCATCATCCTCTCCGGTTGCGATCAAGCGGTCGTCCTTTCCACCGGCCTCAAGTTCAAGGGAGCCAAGGGGCCGGGCGTCGTTTTCACCGATTACGCCGACGCCCCCACCCAGGTGATCGATTTGCGGCCGCAGTTGCGAGGCTTTACCGTCAAAGCGCGAATGAAGGATGGCATTGAAGTCAAGGTTTTCACGTTCACACCCTTCCAGATCGGTACGGGTGAAGAACGGCCCAAGCTGGGTGAAAGCTTTCCCTACCGGACCAGCGATGTGTTCAAGGCTGTCCACGCCCAGTTGATCGAGCACGGAGACCTCTCTCAGGTGCCGGAGAATTTGGAGCGGAAGGAATGGTACGACCTGGCCCAGATCATCGGGGAGCGGGCCGTCCGGGAGGAACTCTCCAAGTACGAGTTTGACGAGCTCTATGCTCCAATTGACGATCTGTACTTGCCACCCGATTGGGAAAGCATTCGGAATAAGGTTAACGGGGCGCTGCGGGATGCCCTGGAGAAAAAATTACCCGAACGCGGATTGCAACGTGTGGGCAGCGGATTGAGCAACATCGAGCCGGTGGACACGCGCGTATTGGAGCAGCGGATCGAAGCCTGGCGGGCTCGTTGGACGCGCGAAATTATGTTGAAAGAAGCAGTGGGGCAATCTACCCGGCTGCGTATGGTGGAAGAAGCTCGGGCCCGGGCCCAGATCGATGTGATAGTGTCTATCGGTAATCAGATCAAAAAGTTGCGGGACGCGGGAGATTCGGTGCCAATGGGCGAAGTGGCTCGATATTTTATCCGCGTTCTCGAAGGATTGGCTGGAAGACCCGGCGTCCAGCTTCACCTCCCGAAAGATACGGAAGAGGTGCTGCGTAAAGCAGAACACGTGGTTTCGGAATCTGAAAAGACAGAAACAGAAACTAAAAAGGAACGAGCGGCTTGAAGGGAGATAGGATCTATGTTCCGCTTACGGATTAGAGACCAGTATTCAAACCGGGTTTTCATGGTGGGCTTGATCGTCGTCCTAGGCATTCTCCTGGGTGCTTTGGTGGCTTATCAACACCGCCAGATCGACTTTATGGAATTCGTGGGATTGACGGAGTTTAGGGAGCGTCCTTTCCTGCAAGTATTTATGGCGATGAATCCTCAACAGAGCGTCCAATTGCTTTTCGGCTTGCTTCGCTTGGTGATTAGCCTGTTGCCAGTCGCCATATTCAACTCGTTGCCGTTGTTCCTGATCCTGGCCGTGATTCCCTGGGGGGCAAGCCGCTTTATCCAGACGCTCTACGACGTGAAGGATTTCAAGGAAGCGCATCAGTTTTTGCACCGCAACGTCTTCGGTATGCATATGCTCAAACCAATTTTGATCGTCAAGGAAGGAAAAATCGCGGTAGGAGCAGGGGACCTCCACGATCGGATCGGTGGCCGCTGTTTCTTGATCGTCTACCACGACAGCGCCATCGTCTTGGAAAATGGCGGACGTCTGACGCGGGTGGTGGGGCCCTCTCTCAGTTTCATGAGACCTCACGAACGCATTTGGGGGATCGTGGACTTGCGTCCTCAGCGATGGCCTTTTAGCGTAAGTGCAATGACCAAGGATGGCATTCCCATTTCCTGTGAAGCTGATATAACATTTAAGATCGACGATCGAGAAAAGGACGAGGATGGCAACGTCATTGTCAAAGCGCCGGTCAAGAAAGAGATCGATGCCGGAAAAGTAACCGACGCAGAAATTATGGCAGAAATGAAAAAGGCCGGCATCGCGGAACCGCTTCCATACACCGAGGAGGCTGTCTTCCGGGCCGCGACCAGTATCTGGATCCGCATCCACCAACTCGATCACCCGGAGCAGTTGCGCTATTGGACAGGACGAGTCATTCTTGGGGATGTCGAGGGAGCATTGCGCAGTATTCTGATGGACTATCGACTCGATGATTTATTGCGCGCTCCCAAACCGGGACAGGAAAAGCCCCGAGAGGAAATACGGCAGCGATTGGCGGAGAAGTTGCAAAAAGCTTTTTCCGTTGACAATGCCATTGGCGCTCGTATTCTCCAAGTCAACCTGGGAGAATTTCACGTGCGTGACGTACAAGATGTAGGCATTCCCGACAAGGTCTACTCCCAGTGGATCCAGACGTGGGAAGCCGGTTGGCGGCAACGGGCGATGGTGGGGCAGATCGAGCGCGAGGAAAAACTGGCCCAGGTGCAGGCCACCCAGGTCCGGGCCCAGGCCGAGATGGTGTTGACATTGACAGAACGCATTCGCCCCCTGGTCAATGATACAAATGATGTGACTTCCTACTTGCTGGCTATGCGCTTCATCGAGACCTTGCGTTGGATGGCCTATGATCCGTTCAAGCGCGCCTTCTTGCCCCCCGAAATTATACGAACGCTGGATGAATTGGACAAGGCGCTGGATAGAACGATTGTTAGGGGAACGGAGAAAGACGAGGCCCTGGATAAGATCGGGCGCTTGCTCCTGGACAGGGGAGTGAAATAATGGCAATACGTACGCCATTACGACCAAGCTATCCAGCCGTTTAAAATCATAGTTTGTGAGTATCATCTCAATAAACCGGGGTAAGTGAGGCGCAGGCAACCGGAGGTTGCACGCATTCCGCCCTACTTTTCCCTCAACTTATTGAGAAGATACGTTTGTGACTTGAAGAGATTGTGGTATCCTTTATCCTAACACGGAGGTTGGAAATTGTCTCAGAACATCGTAGCCCTCATCATCTCTTTCGCCTACGTCTTCGCCGCCATCGGCGCCGCCGAGGGGTTGCGCGCATGGCGCGGCTATTCCGTCGACTTCACCCGCAAATTCATCCACATCGCCGTCGGTATGTGGTCCTTCGGGACCGTCCTGCTCTTCGAGAGTCGCGCCTGGGCCGTGATCCCGCCGCTGGCGTTCGTGCTCATCAACGCCCTCTCCTATTGGCAAGGAACCTTCAAGGCGATGGAGACGGGCGAGAAGTGGAAACTGGGCACCATCTACTTCCCGCTCTCCTTCGCCGCCCTCATCTGGCTGTTTTGGGACCGGCCCGAACTGCTCGTGGCGAGCCTGATGCCGATGACGTGGGGGGACGCGCTGGCGGCCATCGTCGGGCGACGCTGGGGGAAACATCGTTTCGAGGTCAAGGGTGGCACCCGCTCGTTAGAAGGCTCGGCGACAATGCTGCTCGCCAGTTGGATCGCCACGCTGGTCCCGCTGAAACTGCTCACGCCGGAACCGTTGGCTTGGAGCACGGCCATCGTGGCAGCGCTGGTGACAGCCCTCAACGCCACAGCCGTCGAGGCCTTTTCTCCCTGGGGCGTCGACAACCTGACCGTCCCCGCCATTTCCGCTTTGATCTTGATACTTCTTTTGCCCTGAATCGGGTAGATCTCACCTCTCCGCAATCACAAACTGCGCGATCCCCTGTAACCGATCCTCGATAAACACCCGCATCTCATATGTGCCAGGCTCATACCCCCCCGGTGGCTTGTAGTAGAGATACGTTTTCCCCTCGCTGTTCCACTCCCACAAAGTGGTCGTCGCATCCATCAACTCACCTTCGCGGTAGATGGCAAACGTCCAAGGGACGCCGTTGGAC
>DSAR01000374.1 GCA_011046405.1 Chloroflexota bacterium
GCCCGCACCGTCACCGCCAGCCACGCCGCGTCGGCGGTCTCGATCGGCTGCACGATCAGCCATCGGGCCAACGCCGCAAGCTCCACCGACCAGGTCGCGTAGGCACCGGTCAACGGATCGTCGGCGACGAGCGTGAAGGGGCGAGACAACAATGTCTCGATGTGGGCCCGGGCCGCCGTCGAATCGGTCACCGCCGGGGCCACCGGCCGGGTCACGATATCCATCACGATGCCATCCCGTCGCCGACCAAGGGTATACGGCAGGGCGTCGACCGTGGCCTGGACGTCCAAGGCGCGCCCCGCCTGCGCCGGCACGGGAACGACGTCAGCGGCGGAATGGATCAAGAGGGTGGCGTTGACCGGCGGGATCGCCACGTCGGGAGCCAGGGCCGATAGCGCCTCACTCGCCTCGGCGGGACCGGGCAGTTGCACCGCCGGTGCCAGCGACCAGCCGTGGCGCAGCGCCCGCCACCGCGCCGAGCACCGGCGCCACAATGTCCCCTCGCGGCCCACCCGGTAGGCCAGGCGCGCCGTCGCTGGCGCATCGAGACGCAGCCCCACGTCGGCCCAGGTCCGCTCCCAGGTACGTTCTCCATCACGCAGCGTCACGGGTAAGTCGACCGGATCAGGGAACACAGATCGCAGATGAGACGTCGCTTGCTCGACCGTCAAACCGCCCAATGGCACACCGTGGACCCGGACGCCGGGATAGACACGCTCGGCGTAATACAAACGAAGCCCGCCGCCGATCAAGATCAAAGCAGCGAACACAAGTCCGAGCATCGCAGCGCATCGGGGATGACCGGCCAGCCAACGCTTTATCCAACGGCCCCAACGGTTATTCAACGTATCCACCCCACCCTGTCCATAGATGTCCTGTGTGCCAACGCACGCTGCACACTGGCCTTAAGATACCATGCAACCTCGTAAACTTCAAATCTGGCGTCCGGGCCCAAATTGATATATAATGATCGCTCGAACTGACGTTCTATTGACGTGTTTGAATTTGTCCCCGGCCCCCATCCATCCGCCTGATGATACCCGAAGAAGAGGAGAGCGAAATGCCTGAATTTCAACTCGTGTCCGAATTCCAACCCACCGGCGACCAGCCCCAGGCCATCGCCCAACTGGTCGAAGGGATACGGCAAGGCTACGTCCATCAAACTCTGCTGGGGGCGACCGGCACCGGCAAGACCTACGTCATCTCCGAGTTGATCGAGCAGACGCAGAAACCAACGCTGGTCCTGGCCCACAACAAGACGCTGGCGGCTCAGCTGTACTCGGAGTTTAGCCAGTTCTTCCCCCACAACGCCGTCGAGTACTTCGTCTCGTACTACGACTACTACCAGCCGGAGAGCTACATCCCCCGGCACGACCTGTACATCGAAAAGGACGCCGACATCAACGAGGAGATCGACCGTCTGCGCCTGGCAGCCACGACCGCGCTCCTCTCTCGCCGGGACGTGGTCATCGTCGCCTCCGTCTCCTGCATCTACGCCATCGGCGACCCGGAGGAATGGGGTCGGGTGACCGTCGAACTCGCGCGCGGGGAGCGACATCGACGCGAGGTGTTACTCCGTCACCTGGTCAGCATCTACTACGAGCGGAACGACTACGACCTCAAGCGCGGCGCGTTCCGCGTCCGGGGCGACACGCTGGAAATCTGCCCCGCCTACGCCGAGACCGCCTACCGCATCGGCTTCTGGGGCGACGAGATCGAGCGCATCACCGAGATCGACCCCACCACCGGCGAGGTGCTGCGCGACATGGAGGAACTCAAGATCTTCCCCGCC
The DNA here is from genome assembly GCA_011046405.1 of Chloroflexota bacterium. Lineage (GTDB taxonomy): Bacteria > Chloroflexota > Anaerolineae > B4-G1 > B4-G1 > DSAR01. Next base: position 1,793 of record DSAR01000374.1, read on the forward strand.
AAGCACTTCGTCACGCCGGAGGACAAACGGGAAAAGGCTGTCGCCGACATCGAAGAGGAATTAAAGGAGCAGTTGACCCAGCTCCGGCGCCAGAACAAGCTCCTGGAGGCCCAACGTCTCGAACAACGCACCCAGTACGACCTCGAGATGATCCAGGAAATCGGCTACTGTTCCGGCATCGAGAATTATTCCCGCCACTTGCAGCAACGCCCGCCAGGGTCCCCACCCTGGACGTTGATCGACTACTTCCCGGCCGACTATCTGATGGTCGCCGATGAATCTCACATGACCATTCCCCAGGTCCGGGGGATGTACCGGGGGGATCGCAGCCGCAAGCAGATCCTGGTCGACTACGGCTTCCGGCTGCCCTCGGCGCTGGACAATCGCCCCCTCACCTTCGAAGAATTCGAGAAACGCATCAACCAGATCATCTACACCTCCGCCACGCCCGGCCCGTACGAGATGGAACGCAGCGAGCAGGTCGTCCAACAGATCATCCGTCCCACCGGCGTCGTCGACCCGCAGGTGATCGTCAAGCCGGTGGAGGGTCAGGTCGACGACCTGATCGGCCAGATCAACGAGCGGGTGGCCCGGGGCGAGCGGGTCCTGGTCACCACCCTGACCAAGCGCATGGCGGAGGATCTGGCCGACTACCTGCGCGAACTGGACGTCAACGTCCACTACCTGCACAGCGAGGTCCACACCCTGGAGCGGGTGGAGATCCTGCGGGAACTGCGCCTGGGGACCTACGACGTCGTCGTGGGCATCAACCTGTTACGCGAGGGATTGGACCTGCCGGAGGTCAGCCTGGTGGCCATCCTCGACGCCGACAAGGAGGGCTTCCTGCGCTCCGACACCGCCCTGATCCAGACCATCGGCCGGGCCGCCCGCCACGTGGAGGGGACCGCGATCCTATACGCTGATCGCGTCACCGATTCGATGCAGCGGGCTATCGAAGAGACGGAACGGCGGCGTGAGATCCAGATCGCCTACAACGAGGAGCACGGCATCGAGCCAGCGTCCATCGTCAAGGAGGTCCGCGACCTGACCGACCGCGTGCGCAGCCAGGCCGCACCGGATCAGCCCGCCGACGTGACCCCGGCCCAGCTCCCCAAGGACGAGTTGGCCCACCTCATCCGGGAGTTGAAGAAGCAGATGCAGGCGGCCGCCGACGACCTGGCGTTCGAGAAGGCCGCTATGCTGCGCGACCAGATCTTCGAGTTACGCGCCATCCTGGCGGAGAAAGAGGAGGAGGCCCTCCCCGCCTGGGAGCGTGACAGCCGCCAACCCCGACTGCGGAGTGAGGGTGAGTCAGGATGAGTGAGAACGAGGAATCGCGATCTGTCATCGCCATCATCGCTATTCGCCCAACTGGTAACTCGCCCGCACGCGATCCGAGAGCTCGCACGTCAAGCGCATCACCCGCTCGGCCACGGGCACCGTCAGCGGTCCCGTCCCACAGGCCGGCGTGATTAAGGAGCGGGGCAGGAGTTCCTGCCGGTCGAAACCTTTTTGCTCCAAGCGCGCCAGGGCACTCTCAAAAATCTCCCCCGCGCCATCCAACGTAATCGTCTCGGCCACCTCTCCCTTGTTGGGCACCACGCCCCATCCCAGCATCCCCCCCCGGTCCAGGAACGCGCGTAACTCATTGGGATAGAGCGCCAGGTACTCGGTATACTCAAAGGCATCGAAGAAGAGAATGTCCACCGACGTCTCCATCAGCAGACTCCAATCGGTATTCCCGCAACAATGCGTCCCGGTCCATCCCTGGAGGCCAGAGAAAATCTCCTCCAACGCCCCTACCACATCTTCCCGCGAAATCGCCGCGTAGGCGCTGCCGAACATAGACAGACACGGTTCGTCGATCGAGACAATCGTGCGCGGGCACAACGCACGCAACTGGGCCTCCTGCCACTGGGCGTGCCGCAACACGTTCTTGATGAGCACGTCCCGCATCATGTCATCGTACAGGCTGGGACGCAGGTTCTGGTCGATGATCTGAAAGCCCAGGCTGATGGGACCCGTCACGTGTCCCTTGACTGCCCAGGCGTCCAGCACACCACGCTTCACGACCTCGTGGAACCCGGCTGCGTAATCATCGCCAAGGGCGAAGCAATTGGGGTCCTCCTCCAAGAACGCCGCGTAGAACGGTTCCGCCTGATCAAGCCAGGCATCGTCCAACAGCACCGATATACGTTCCTCCTCCATATCCAGGCATATGCCAGGCATATACTCGGTGTATTGAACGTACATATTCTCCATGAATGTCCGGCGTGGAAGCTGCGGCCAGAAAGGCACCTCCTTGAAGTGCGCCAAAACAAAGTTCACCGCCGTCGTCGTATCGGTGTGAGGTGTGCTGCCAATACCAGTAGCACGACAATTGGGTAGCATCTGATCGGTCATCTAAGTATCGCTCCTAAGATAAGGTAAACACCCATACTGAAACAGTTATGCTGCGCCTCTCTAATCCAGCCCCCACGAGAACGTGTCGATGATGACGCCAGCGTTATCGCGCAAGCGTACGGTATCCTGATCATCGTCCCAGGCCTCGTCACTGCGCCCCCAGTAAAGCTCGATCGCCGTATTCTCGCCATCCCCGGTCCAAACCCGCACGCTCCCATCCTGTTCCAAAATATAACCCGGCGGGAAAAAGTAGGTCTCCGAGCGTCGATTGCTGAGCGACCAGCCGGTCATATCCTGCGGCCCGCCCTGGTTTTCGATCAGAACGTGTTCCCGCGGCCGATACTCCACGTGGACGATGCGAACGTCAGACGGCAACACATCCGTCGGCGTGGGTGTGAGGCTGGGCGTGGGCGTAAGCGTCACCGTCACATCCGGCGCCTCTGTCTCGGTAGGAAGCGGGGAAGGCTCGAAAGGGGGTGAGGGGAGCACCGACTGAGCCGGCGTGGGCGTCGGTGAAGGCGGAGAGGGCTGTAGGTGAGGCGGAAGCGGCGTATGCGTTGGCATGCCGGGCAGGGGCGTCGCGCTCGGCGGTGCCACCGTCGTTGGCGCCGCCGCCGTTGAATCGATCCCGGTCTCCACTGCCGGGGTCAAAGTGGGGATCAATGTCGGGAGAGCCGTCCGAGTCGGTCGCGGAGTCGGCGACACCGTCCCCGCCATCGAGATAGCGTTTCGTGAAGACGCGCTGCCCCAAATGTACGCGCTGATCGAACAACAGGAACAGAGCAAACAAGCGACGAGAAACAGCGTCAATTGCACGCCAAGCCAGGATATAGGACGCCCCTCACCAATAGGCATCACGATCTTATCCTCCCCCAATCGGCGGGACCGGGTAGACACATACCGTTCGTCACGATACATCCCGTGCGCCTTGCTCATCAGACAACTGCGAATCAACACTCGGTAATGTGAACCCAAACACACTACCCTGCCCCGGCGTACTATCCACACTCACCTGACCACCCAACTTCTCCACAATCCGCCGCACGATCGAGAGCCCCAATCCTTGCCCTTCCATCTGTCCCTGTTCCAAACGGGTAAAGGGAACGAACAATCGTGCTTGAGCCTCTCGTGAGAGTCCCTTGCCATTATCGCGCACCCAAAAATACGTCATCTGATCCTCTAGTTGTCTCGCTCCTAACATCACACGCGGCGGCCGCCCCCCATACTTCAGGGCATTACTGATGTAATTGACCCATACCTCCTCGATCCAAGGGGCATAACCCAGCACCACAGGCCATGTCTCTGGCGCGTGGATCTCAGCCTTCAAATTCTGTACCATGCCGGACAGGCGCTCCAAAACCTCAGCCACCATCTCGCCCATATTCAAAGGCTCCATCTCGACCTCGGCCTTGCGCACGCCAGCCAACAACAGCAACCCGTCTATGATACGATTCATACGTCGACCACTGCGGCCGATCATATGCAAATAACGGCATGCGTCCTCAGTCGAAATCTCCTCATAAGCCACCTCTAACGTTTCGGCGAATCCCACGATCGTTCCCAAGGGCGTCTTCAAATCGTGCGCCACCGTGTGGGCAAAAGCATCCAACTCCTCATTACGCGCTTTCAATTGAGTGGTCCGTTGGCGAAGCGCCTGAAACAGCCGCGCGTTAGCGATAGCGGCCGCCGCCGTAGAGGCCAAAACCTCCAACCAAGACAGGTCGGTAGCCGAAAAGGCGCCGTCTCGTTTATTGATCATCTCCAACACGCCGATACAAGACCCACGCACGATGAGAGGTACAGCGGCCAAATCACACATCTGAAAGTCTACAACGGCCTCCATCCTCCGGCAACGTCTCGGGTCGTTCCGGGCATCAGCGATCAGAACTGCTTCCTGATGCGTTAACACCCATCCTGGAATTCCCTCGCCGTGTGCCAGGTGCAAGCCCAGCAAATACGTCGCGTGCCGTCCAGAAGCCGCCCGACACGTCAACCCATCGCCCGAATCCTCGCGCATCCAAATCGTCGCGTTCTCGGCCTCTATCTCGTCCATGGTAATTCTCATCGCCCGGTCGAGGATCGCATCCAGATCCAACGTCGAAAGGAAAGCCCGGCCGGCCTCGATCAGGCGCTCCATCTGACGTTTCTGATTTCGCTCGGCCAATTTCCAGCTCAGCAAGGTCTGCACCCGGGCCAACAGTTCCAGCGCCTGCACAGGCTTGGCCAGGTAGTCATTCGCCCCGGCCTCCAGGGCCTCTATCTGTGTCTTGGAATCGGACTCCACAGTGAGAATCACCACCGGCAACAATGCAAAACGCGCGTCCGCGCGCAGACGCGCCAGAAGGGTCAAGCCATCCATCTCGGGCATATTCAAATCGAGCAACACCAGGTCGGGCATAGGCGCCCGATCTTCTGCCCCAGCAACGAGACGATGCCAACCGCTGCGCCCGTTGGTCACCGCCTCCACCTGGTACCCCTGCTTGACCAAGATGTTGGTCAGTGCTTCAATCACGGCCGGACTATCGTCTACGAGTAAAATTCGGACGTCCATAAGCACTCCGCTTCGATGATAATCCCCGAAAAGACACGGATCATCCGCGACCTGCCGACTGAAATCATCACCTGAGTATCTTCTCAAGTAGGGAGGACGGGCGTTTTGAGAACTAACAAGGTATTGCGTCTCCGTCTTCCCGGATGCAGCTTTATTATATCGTGCTGCTCAAAAAAGACCAGTACGCCACACCGGGAAAACGAAGCAAATCCAGGGGCGACGCCCATTCCTCCCACACCCGACGTGCCCCGCACACCTGTCCCCGCCGATGTGGCATCGCCCGTCGTCGAGGGACACAGCCCTCGCCTGGGCGAGAGTCTCCCCCTCGACGGTCATATCGAACTGAGGTTCGATCAAGCGATGGACCAAGAGGCGGTCAACGCCGCCTGCACACTGCAACGGGCCGGCTCCCCGCCCGTCGAAATCGCCGGAGCATTCACCTGGATCGACGAACGCAGGCTGCGCTTCCAACCCCGCCGGCCCCTCGACCGGGGGACGACCTACGACGTCGTGCTCACCCAAGACGCCGTCGCCGAGAGCGGCGCCCCCCTGCGCGCGCCCTATCGCTTCCGCTTCCAGACGAGCGGCTACCTGGACGTGGCGCAGGTCATCCCAGCTCCCGGCGCCAAAGACCTGGAGGCCAAGCCCACCATCACCGTCATCTTCGACCAGCCTGTCATCCCCCTGACCAGCCTGAAGCAGATGGAGGACCTGCCCCATCCACTGACCTTTGAGCCGGCCATCGCCGGGCAGGGCGAGTGGCGTAACACCTCCACCTACGTCTTCCAGCCAGCCCAGCCGCTGGAACGGGGGCAGACCTACACCGCCATCGTCGCCGCCGGGCTGGAAAGCCCCCAGGGCGTCGTCCTGGCCGACGATTACGTCTGGCAGTTCAGCACCAAGGCCCCGCCGCCCCTGAAAGTCCAGAACACCGCGCCCCGGCACGACGCCAGCCAGGTCGGTATCGGGACGAAGATCCGCGTCGACTTCAACTATCCCGTCGAGCGAAAGGCCGCCGTCGCCGCCTTTCATATGAAATCGACCGGGCTTTTCGGTCCAGAGGTCAAAGGCGCCTTCGACGTCGAGGGCCACACCTTGATCTTTACGCCCCAGAAACCCCTCAATTTCGACACGACCTACGAGGTCAAAATTGCCGGCGACCTGACCAACGTCGACGACACCGCCCAGATGGCCGAGGGTTTCACCTGGCGCTTCACCACCGTCCCGCTGCCTCGGATCATCTCCACCACGCCCCGCGACGGCGAGATAGAAGCACACCCCTACACTCACCTGGAGATCAAGTTTAACGCGCCGATCAGCGTGGGCACCGTGTTGCCCAATCTCGATTTCACCCCGCCCGTTTCAGACGCGAAACTTGGCATCCACTTCCACCGGAGCGACAACACGCTCTACGTCAACTTTGGCGCTCGCCCATCCACTAACTACGCCGTCACTATCAAGAATGGCATCACCGATCCCTACGGCAACCGGATCCCCCGGGGGCGCCGAATACGATTTCGCACCGCCGACCTACCTGCCCAGTACCGGCTTCACATCACCGACGGGATCGCCACCTACGATGCATCAGCGCCGGTCCGGCTGCTCGTGAGTCACCGCAACGTCCGGCGGTTGGACCTGCGTCTCTACCGGTTCTCCCCCGGATCGCTGTCCCAGCTCCAACGCGAATGGCGGGCGGTACATCTCGCCAAGCCAAGCCCAACTCGTCCGGAAATGGCGCCAGACCCTGGAAGCGCCGCTGAACGAACAGCGCTTCAGCCTGGTCGATCTGGCAGAAACGCCCGGCAGGACGCTGGAACCAGACATCTACCTGCTTGAGACCCATTCACCCGACGTAGAGGACGATCCCCGGTGGCGACACGTCCTGGTGCTCTCCCACGTCAACCTGACGATGAAAGTCGCTCCGGCAGGGGTCCTGGTCTGGGCAGTCGACATGGCGACGGGCGATCCCGCGCCTGCCGTACCCATCACGTTCCACGAGCAGGATCACGGTGTCGTGGGCGTCGTCGACACCAACCAGGACGGCGTCGCCCGGTTGCGTCTGAGACACAATCACCAGAGCATCATCGCCTTCAGCGAAGGGCCCTTCACAGCCATCGCCGATGGCTGGGGGCGCGGCCTCGGACCGGAGGATTTCGGCGTGATGGGGGGCCTTCCACGACGGGAATTCCGGGCCTATCTCTACACCGACCGGGCGATCTACCGTCCCGGGCAGACGGTCCACCTCAAGGGCGTCATCCGGGCCGACGACGACGGCTGGCTCCGTCTGGGAGAGGTGACCGAGACCCATATCGTCGTGTAGGACGCGAGCGGGCAAGAACTCCTGAACGAAACGCTCCCCGTCAGCCCGATGGGTACCTTCAGCGCCTCCCTGACCCTGGCCGAGGATGCCAGTCTGGGCGTGTATGCCATCGTCGCCCGGTCTGCCGGGGAGGCGTTCGAGCGCACGTTCCAGGTAACCGCCTACCGCCCGCCGGAATTTGAGGCTCAGGTCATACCGGACGCCGTGGAGATCCAGCGAGGGGACGACCTGAGCGTCACCGTCCGGGCGAGCTATCTCTTCGGCGGGCCACTGCCCAACGCGCCGGTACGTTGGAATATTCTGGCCCACCCTCATCGCTTCACCCCACCCGGCAGGGGACAGTATAGCTTCCATCAAGCGCGGGATCCTTACACCTGTTTCGATTGCCGGTGGGAAGGCTCATACACCTCGGGTCAATCCATCTTTAGCGACTCGGGTCAAACCGACGCCGAGGGGAACCTGGCGATCACACTCGATGCCGACCGGCTCGAGCAGTTATTGCCCTACGCGGGGGCCAACCGTCTCACCATCGAGGCCCAGGTCACCGGCCCCGACAACCAGGTCATCGCCAGCCGGGGAGCGCTCGTCGTCCATCCGGGGGCGTACTACGTGGGCCTCAGTCCCAGGCAGTACGTCAGCCAGGCCGGTGACCCCCTCGGCATCGACGTGGTCGCCGTCGATTGGCAGGGCGAGCCCCTGCCGGACCGATCGATCCGGCTGCAAATGCACCACCACCGATGGGAGAACGTGTACGTCGAAACCGAGCACGGCGGCTACTGGGAGAGCGTGCCCAGCGAGGAGCCGGTGGACGAGGTGACGGTCACTACCGACGAACTGGAGCACGCCGCCGCCGCCTTCACGCCTCCCGAGGGCGGATCCTACCAGATCGTCGCCATGCCCGTCGAGCCGACCCGACGCAGCCGGGAGGTGCGTTCCTCCCTCTTCGTCTGGGTGATGGGCGAGGAACCGGTCTCGTGGCGGAGAGAAAATCACGAGCGTATTCCTGGATGAATTGATCGCCGACCTGAAGCTGGAACTCGAACGAGCCAACGCGGCGGCTGACCAGGATCGGACCCAGGTCGCGCCGTTGCATCCCGCAGCCCCCGTAGCAGAGGAGGTGGAGGTCACCAGGGAGGTGGAAGTGATGTTAGAACTTACACCAGAACCCATGGCCGAGGAGCCAGTCCCGGGAGAAGAAACGACGGAGCAAACCCTGCCGCCGGTGACGATCCGCGAGCAATTCGCCGACACCGCCTTCTGGGAGCCGCTGCTCGTCACTGACCGGGCCGGGCGCGCCCGCGTCACCGTCACTCTGCCCGACAATCTGACCACCTGGGTGATGCGCGGCGTGGGGCTGACCGCCGACACCGTGGTCGGGGAACGGACAGTCGATCTGGTGGCGACCAAGCCCCTGCTGGTCCGCCCGGTCACCCCGCGCTTCTTCGTCGCCGAAGACCGGGCCCGGCTGGCGGCCAACGTCAACAACAACACCGACGAGGACCTGCTCGTGGACGTGAGTCTCATCGCCGAGGGGGTGCGCATCAGCCCGGATACCCCACACAGCCAACCGATCACGATCGCGGCCCACAGCGAGGGTAAAGCCACCTGGGACGTCACCGTGGCGGACGTGCCGCACGTCCAGCTCACCTTCAGCGCCGTCTCCGGGACGTACGCCGACGCAGCCAAGCCGCGCCTGACGACCGGGCCGGCGGGATCGCTGCCGATCTACCGTTACTCGGCGCCGGACATCGTCGGCACGGCGGGCCAACTCGTCGAGGGCGGCTCGCGCACCGAGACCATCCTGCTGCCCGATACCTTCGACGACCGGCGCGGGCAGTTGACCCTCAAATTGGATACCAGCCTGGCGACAAGCATGCAGGACGGCCTGAAATACCTGCGCCACTATCCCTACAAATGCACCGAGCAGACGGTGAGCCGGTTCCTGCCCAACGTCCTCACCTTCCACGCCCTGGAGTCGCTGGGCATCGAGCGGCCCCAGCTGGCCGAACGCCTGCCTGGGCTCGTCGGAGTGGGGCTGGAAAAGCTCTACCGGGAGCAGAATCCCGACGGCGGTTGGGGATGGTGGTATAATCCCCGCGATTGGCACAGCAACCCCTACCTCAGCGCCTACGTCGTGTTTTCCCTGGTCAAGGCCCAGCAGGCCGGCATCGACGTCTCGGAGGGCGTGCTGGCGAAAGGGATCCAGTATCTCCAGGCACAGGTCGAGTCGGTGGACAAGTACGGCGACTTTCGCAACGCCAACCGGCAGACCTGGCTCCTCTACGTCCTGGCGGAAGGGGGCGCTGCGTCGTCCGACAAGCTGGACGAACTGTTCGAGCACCGGGAGCAGGCCAGCTTCTACGCCCGCGCCTACCTGGCCCAGGCCCTCTGGCTGAACGATCCCGAGGACGCCCGTCTCGTCACGCTTCTCTCTGACCTGAACAACGCCGCCATCTTCAGCGCCACCGGCGCCCACTGGGAGGAGAACAAGCACGACTGGTGGGCGATGAACACCGACACCCGTTCCACCGCCATCGTCATCGACACCCTGACCAAGCTGGACCCGGAGAACGCCACGTCATCCCCACGATAGCGCAGGAATTCTACTTCCCCGAGGTCTTCGGTCGCAGCGATGGCCGGTTATTGATCGTTACCGAGTGAACGATCATATCCCACATCACAAAGCGCATCCGACCCTGCCCTCGTTTCACGTTCGGCGCGGACTGTGGTCCAGATGGAGCAGGCGATGGTCAAGAAATTCGCTATCGGTCATTTCATTACCCGACATCTCTGGATCACGAATCTCACGAATGGACGAATCACACGAATTTTGGCTTCGAATATCAAAAAACATTCGTGAAATTCGACCATTCGTGGTTCTTTGGGATTTCGCATGGCCGCGGTGAGAGATTAGCCACGAATTGCACGAATTAACACGAAAAACCCAAAATTAGTGACAATTCGTGTAATTCGTGGCGAAAAGCTGACCACTTGCTAAGCCAACC
>DSAR01000567.1 GCA_011046405.1 Chloroflexota bacterium
CAATAAACCGGCGAGTAACGTTGTGATTAGCAGTCCGGTTGTGATCCAGACTAGCGTGCGCAGTCTTTGCTTGTGTTCCTTTTTGCGCATAATAGACCTTGTTCCTTTCACTTGGATTTGTGCAATAGCAAGAGCCATTATAGCATAAGACGTTCTCCTCAGCCATTCTGACCCTCGGGCAAGCATTCAGGGGGGCATGTGAAAAGAACCGTGTTCTTTTACTAACTGCCTGCGCCCTCCTGAACGGTTACATCTTCGGAACACGTTTGCTCGTCCGCTAAGATTTTCTTCGCTTCCCGATCAAAATTCCCAGCAACAGACCGGCGGCCGCGCTCACTGCGACGAGGACGCGCCACCGGCGGGTCGAGACGTCCACCGGGGCCATGTCTGCGCCCCGCGCCTGGCGCAACCCGCGGCGGTAGACCGGCACCGTGAGCGTGGGCAGCAGGACGTCGGAGACGAAGTAGACGAGGCGTGAGATGCCGGGCGAGGGCTGCGGCCCCTCAGGCGTGGGGCGCACGTCCGGCGAGGGGAGCGTCACCGGGGCCAGGGTGAAGGTCTCCCCATCCTCCGGGGCCAGCGCGCTCAAGACCTGTCCGCCGGCGTCCACTACTTTGCACGCTGGCGCAATCTCGCACGATAGCGCCAATTGGCGGGCGCGGGGCAGGTGCCGGATCAAGCACGGAGCCGTCGGCGCAATGGATAACACGCTCCCCAGGCCGTTGGGGATCTCGGTCCGGATGCGACCCGATCCCCCGGCGCTCACGGCGGGCACGCCGAGCCACGCCGCCTGCCGGTTGAAGACCTCGCCGAAGACCTGGCGTGCGCTCCCCTTGGTCAGGCCCATCACCGGGCCCAGGTCGTCCACGGTCAGGTCGACGTCGCCGGGCAGGTGATAGGTCGCCTCGCTGACGTCGGGGGGGCAACTGCAGACCAACATCAGGTCCACCCGGCCCGCGTAACGCCGCCACAACTCGGGATGGGCCACATCCCAGCAGACCATCATCCCGATCCGGCCCAGGTCGGTCTCGGCCACCGTGATGCGGTGCCCCTCGCGGAAGTAGGCCCGCTCCCAGCCCCAGGGGTAGGTCTTGTCGTAACGCCACGTGCGCCCGTCGGGGGCGACGAGCAGCAGGGCGTTGTACACGTCGTCGTGATCCAGGAGCAGAAACGTCCCCGCCAGGTGGACGTCCAGGCGGGCGGCGGTCGCCCGCATCCACGTCGCCGTCGGCCCGTCGGGAGGTTCGGCGCGGTGAAAGTTCTCGTCGCGGTAGGCATAACCGGCGTTGAAAAGCTCCGGCAGGGCCACCAGCTGCGCCCCTGCCTCTGCCGCCGCGACGACCAGTCGCTCGGCGCGGGCCAGCCGGTCGGTCAGCGGCGTTGGGTTGGCGTTCATCTGGGTGGTTGCGATTGTAATTGTGTGTGACATAGAACCTCCTTAAAACACGTCGCATGTCTAAATCGCCGACCGCAAGAAATCAGCCAAATCCTCCTTGAGCTGGGCCAGTGACGGCTCGTGGACGTACATCATGTGCCCGGCCTCGTAATAGGCCATCGAGACATTTTCCTGCAGGCTGGGATCGATCCCCAGGTGGTTGAACGTGTACTCGGTGGCGAAGTAGGGGGTCGCCAGGTCGTAGTAGCCGTTGGCGACGAAGACCTTGAGGAACGGATTCTGCGTCATCGCCTCGCGCAGCGTCTCGGCCACGTTGACGTACTGGTTCTTGTACTTGCCGTAATCCCATTTCTCGTAGAGGCTGGTCAGGATCTCGTAGGGCAGATCGTTCTCGAAGGCCAGGTCCCGACGGACGTAATCGTTTAGCGTCGCCGTGTATGGGCCCTGAATGGCGGCGTAACTGGGATCGAAGTCGAAATGCTCGCCGGCGGCGTCGCGATCGATCCCGGTGAAGCGGGTGTCCAGCCGGCCCACCGTGCGTCGCTGGTCTCGCAGCAACTCCTTGACGAAGCGATAGATGTTGATCCGCAGGTTGGTCTGTTCGATGTAGGCCTCCGAAAGGCCGGTGTACCGGGCCAGCTTCTGCACGATTTGCCGCCGCTCGTCGTCGGGGAGCGTGGATCCTTGCATCAGCGCCAGCGTGTACTCGCCCGCGGCGAAGGCCTTGACCTCCGCCAGGGTCGCGTGCAGGTTGGCCTGCAAGTCGTCCGGCAGACGTCGGTGGTACCAGGCGGTCGCCGTGTAGGTCGGCAGGAACAGGATGGAGGGCAGATCGTTGCCGGGATCGAAGTGGGCGCTCTGGAAATTGAGGATCGATGAGACGAGCATCACGCCATTCAGGTACATCCCGTGTCGCCCCTGCAAGAAGCCTGAAAGGCCCGCCGCCCGGGTGGTGCCGTAACTCTCGCCGATCAAGAACTTGGGCGACGTCCATCGCCCGAAGCGAGTCGTGTAGAGGCGGATGAACTCGCCCACCGATTTGACGTCCTCCTCGACACTGTGAAATTGCTCCGCTTTCTCGCCTGGAACAGGCCGGCTGTAGCCGGTGCTGACCGGGTCGACGAAGACCAGATCGGTCTCGTCGAGCAGCGAGTGTTCGTTGTTGACCAGCCGGTAGGGCGGCGGCAGGAGGTCGCCCACGTCGCCCATCTGTACCCGGCGCGGCCCCAATACCCCCAGGTGGAGCCAGACCGACGACGACCCCGGCCCGCCGTTGAAGGAGAAGGTGATCGGGCGCTCGCCCAGGTCGCCGACGCCGTTCTTGGTATAGGCGATGAAGAAGACTGAGGCTTTGGGTTTTTCGCCGCTTTCCTCGTCCTCTTCCTTGAGCACCATCGTTCCGGCCGTCGCCGTGTAAGCGATCTCTTCGTCATTGATTGTGACCGTGTGTTGAGTTTTTGAGAGAATTTCCTCTGGCGCCTGCGCGGGGACGTCGGTTTCTTCACCGTTTCTGTCATTCTGTGCATCTTGCCCGTTCTCGACCTGCTCGTGTTTCTCTCGTTTTTTCTTGGACATCTCTATTTCCTTTTTGGTCCTGATTGATCTTTTTGATTTTTTTGATCCTTGGCTTTGTCCGACAATTGGGCTTCGTAAGTAAAGGCCGTGCGCTCCTCGCTCCGATCGGTCGCCGGGGGCGGTTCGGGCGAAAGGGCCGCGATCTCGGTGTACAGTTCGGGCGTCATCTCGATCTCCAACGCGCCCAACGATCCCGCCAACTGTTCCAGGTTTCGCGCGCCGATGATGGGCGCAGTGACCGCCGGATGGCCAGCGACCCAGGCTACCGCCAGGCTGACCGGGTCATATCCGCGTTCCAGGGCGAAGCGGGTGAAACGCCCGGCGACCGCGTACACCCAATCGGCCCCGTAACGGGTCTGGTACATCTCATTTTCGACCAGGCGTCCTTGCTCGGGCCGGCGCTGCGGCCCGTACTTGCCGGTCAGTAAGCCGCCGCCCAGGGGGCTGTAGGTGATGACGCCCAGGTTCTCCGAGCGGGCCATGGGCAGGAGTTCCACCTCGGCCTGCCGCTTGACCAGGTTGTACATCGGCTGGATGCAGGCGAAAGGCGCCCAACCCTCCCGGGCCGAGATCCCCAATCCCTTGGCGACCTGCCACGCGGCGAAGTTGCTGGCCGCCGGGTAGAGAATCTTTCCCTGGCGCACCAGGTCATCTAGCGCCCGGAGCGTCTCCTCCAGCGGCGTGTCTGCGTCAAAATGGTGGATGAAATAGACGTCGATGTAGTCGGTTTTGAGCCGCCGCAGGCTATCCTCCACCGCCTTCATCACGTGCCGCCGCGACGCGCCCCAGGCGTTGACGTCGTCGCCCATCGGGAAGTAGACCTTGCTGGTGATGACGACCTCGTCGCGGCAATCGGCGATGAGCCGCCCCAGGATTTCCTCCGCCGCGCCTTTCTGGTAAACGTTGGCGCAATCGAAGAAGTTGATGCCCACCTCCCGGCAGCGATGGAACATCGCCGCCGACGTGGCCTCGTCGGCCACGCCGCCGAACGACAGCGTTCCAAAACAGAGTTCGGAGACCCGGACGCCCGTGTGAGCAAAAAGCTTGTATTCCATGAACACACCTCCAAGAAATAATGAGGGTATCTTCTCAATAAGTTGGGGAGCTGTGGCCGGTCTCCCGACCGAGCCACAGCGGGCACGGTCAGGAGACCGGCCCGAGCGAGTTTGCCCCGGTTTATTGAGACGATACTCATGAGGTTCTTTGGGATTTCGCATGGTCGCGGTGAGAGATTAGCCACGAATTGCACGAATTAACACGAAAAACCTAAAGATTAGCGACAATTCGTGTAATTCGTGGCGAAAAATTGACCGCTCGCCAAACCAACCATGCGAACTACCAGAGAGCCAGTAATGATCGAGTAACGGCGCTTTTACTAGCGTGCAAGTTTTGACGAATGAATGGCGCTTCATTTGCCAGACCTTGCAATTGAATGCTTGTGCGCTGGGTGAGAAGTTATCGTATATTATCGTTCATAGGCGCATAAAATGCAATCGTCAGAGACCGACGTGGGATACGCCAAGGTCATTTGCAATTTGTTCGCCCGTATTGTATCATTAAGGCCTAACCAATAGAATCCTTGCACAGTGAGCAAGAATTTGGCGGTCAAAGTCTCCTTTATTGGCTCTGGCTTGGAAGCGCAGCGGCTTCTGTCGGGTTAGGTGATGGATGGAACACCTTTCATGTTTGGGGTCAACGGATGAATTGTAAGAATTGCGGCGCGCCGATGAAGTTTGTCTGGAGACGGGATTATTTTTTCTGTGAATACTGCCACACTTATAGCATACCCGATCAGTCGACTGATGGCGTGAAGGTCCTGGGAGAAGAGAGTCACATCTTGTGTCCTGTGTGCCAGGAGAATTTGATGTTCGCCTCTGTCGCACAGACGCGGGTCTTGCACTGTGCCAGGTGCCTGGGGGTATTGACGAAACAGGAGATATTTCGAGATATGGTGACATACCTGCGGACTCACGCTTCGGGTTCACCCGATGCACCGACGCCGATCGACCGGGATGAGTTGAGACGGCGGGTCCAATGCCCCTATTGCCATCGCGTGATGGAGACGCACCCCTACTATGGGCCGGGTAACGTCGTGATCGATACGTGTATGACCTGCCAGGTGATTTGGTTGGACTATGGCGAATTGAAGCAGATCAAGGATGCCCCAGGGCGGGATAGGGGCGGACTGTTTTAGCAGGAGACTTGACAACGCCCTGTGGCAGGGCTACAATAGAAGCAATTGCCAGAATGGGAGCAGTGTCAATAGTTGTTGCAGGACACTTGAGTATTGTGTCTTGAGCAACGTGTTCCCCATTCGCTAGGTTCTCGCGATTTCCACGTGATTGTATGTCTGACCCAAGAGTCGACATATGGGATTGAGAAAAACATTTCTGGCGTGATCAGTTATCGATTCAAAAGGAGAGGGAACATGAAAAAGCATTATTCGATGGTGGTTCGTCCGTGGATAGGGATGATCGTTTTGATGACGCTCATTCTTGGCATGCCTGTTGGACAGGGATTGGCCCAGGGCACAGTGATGCGCTTCAATCCATCCAGTGGATCAATCGACGTGGGAGAAACGATAGCGGTGGAAATCCGGATTGAGGACGTCAGTGATCTTTATGGTTTCGACGTACAGATCCTTTTCAATCCGGCGCTATTGGACGTGGTGGACGCCGATTCGGGGAAAGATGGCGTGCAAATCCAGCCCGGCACTTTCCTCAGCCCGGATTTCCTGGCCCAGAACGCTGTTGATCAGGCGAACGGTATTATCAAGTTCGCTGTCACCCAGACAGCCCCCAGCCAGCCGGTGAGTGGGAGTGGTGTGCTGGCGACGATCACGTTCAGGGGAACAGGTGTGGGAAACACGGCCATTCGTTTTGACAGTGCCCTATTATCAGACCAGGACGGTGGACAGATTGCCGTCAGCACCGAGAATGGGAACGTGACGGTCGGCGGTGATGCGACGCCGGTGCCGACGAATACACCCGGTCCCACCGAAACGCCGGCGCCGACAAAGACGCCGGGGCCGACGCCTGTACCCGGTGTCATCCTGGGCTACCATACAGTCAAGTCGGGTGAGACGTTGTTTTGTATCGCCCGCGCCTATGGCGTCGATCCGTACGCAATTGCCCGTGAAAATGGTGTCCTCAACCCCAATCTCATTCGCCCGGGCCACGTGTTGAAGATTCCGAATGTCCCGCGCACACTGCCGACCGGGCCGGTCTGTGAGCGCCAGTTTGACGAGGGTGACGAACCGAAGCCGCCTGATGCGTGTCGCTGGCATCACACCGTCGTCCGGGGAGAGAACCTGTACCGGATTTCGTTGCGCTATGGGGTCAATATGTGGTCCATCGTGAATGCCAACAGTATCGCAAATCCCAATCTGATCTACGTCGGGCAGGTGCTCTGTATTCCGTAACCGCTCACCTTCCTGCAGGTGTGATGAAAAACGTCAGTTGATTTTTGATTCGTGGTGTGACTTCAACCGCGCCGCCCCCTGTGGAGCGGCGCGGTTTTCTTTTTGCGGGGAAAATTTATTGCCAGTCGGTGATCGGACCGCATTTACCGTAATTGCCAGCCGTGATCACCAGGTCGTAGATATTGACGACCCCGTCGCCGTTGACGTCGGCGCAGGATGGCGACGGATTTTGGGTCCCGTTGCGCGAGCCGACCAGGCTGAGATCCAGGATCGTGACGCAATTATCGCCATCCACGTCTCCGCCGGGCAGTTTGATCCGGCCGGTGTATCCTTGGGGATCACTTTTCTGACCGCTCAGATAGCAGGCGTGTTTGACCTCCAGGCATTGGAAGGCCTTGCTGGAGACGACGCTGAACTGTCCCAGGGCGTTGGTGCTGGTCTTAAGGGCGGTACCTTCGTCCTCAATGGGACAGGAGGATTCGGATAACCAGACGTCGACGCCCGTGTGATCCTGACGTCCCTGGAGCCAGACCGTGCCGTAGATGGTCACACTGGCGCAATCCTGAATTTTATCCCACACATCCTCTCGCATAGCGGGGATCTTGCGCCTCAGATTGTCTCCGGGGGATAGGGACGTGCTCCGGCAAGTCACGTCGGAGCGTGGGACGATGCGGGGCAGCGTCTGCTCGCAGTAGCGACCGTTCCCGCGTGGATCGAGCGCCTTCTGGCTGAACTTCCAGGCCATTAGCGTGTTCCCGGCTTCTATCATGGCTGTCGACGCTTCGGCGTTGGTCAGGCCCAGGTAGGCGCAGTTGCCGTAACAGCCGATGTAGCCCAGGCCCATCGAAGCGCGATTGTAGCCATCGTAGGCGCCGATGACGTCGTCGCCGCCGGCCCGGCCCTCGTAGATGTTTCCCTTGGGGTCGATGAGGTAGTGATAGCCCACGTCGCCCCAGCCCCGGGTGTTGGCGTGATAGTTCCAGATAGAACGCACCACCCTGGCCCAGTCGCTGGCCGAATTGGGCGTGGCGGTGTGGTTGATGACGACGTGCGTGACCGAGGCGTACGTGGGCGTCCAGCGAGGGCTGGTGCTCCCATCGGGGCATCCCCATGCTGTGCGAGAGATGACGGGCGGCTTGGCACAGGTGTTCGACGCGGCCACGACGGCGCCGCTCTGAGCCCGTTCGGCGGCGAGTCGATCGGTGGGGCCCTGGCTGGTGTCGCTGAAGTAGAGCGTCAGGCGTTGCAGGGTGGGAGATGCGCCTTCTGGATTCGCCTGGAGGGTGAGTTTGAACTGGATGTGCACATTGGCCCTGTCCACCCATATCAGGGCGCCGCTGTATGCTCCATCGGCCGTGGGATAGTGTTCGACTGGTACGGGCAGCCAATCGGTCCAGGTTTCTCTACCGTCGCTGAGACGAGTCTCGACGGTGAGCGACGCCCCCTGCGGGATATCGGCCAACCAGCTTGCGGCGACGTCGGTGGTGTACGAGAGTGGCGAATCAATCGTCGCCGAGTGGTAAACGCCCTCGGATGCCTGATTGGTCAGGATCAAGCCGCCGGGCGTGACTTCGACGCCGTCGGTCGATCCTGTCTGCTGAAAGTAGTCGGCCTCAAGTATTATTTTCTGCAGGACGACTGTCGTCTCGCCGTCATCTGAGGCGAACGTATGCGTCTCGAAATCTGGTTCGCCGTCAGGTTCCTGCGCATCGACCGGATATCGATGAGGGACGAGCAGGCCGGCGCTTAACAGCAGCATGAGGAGTATCTGAACGGTGATTTTCCGATAGCGCCTATCCTGTAAAATTCCCGTTTTTTGTGCAAGAATTTTGCATATGAGGCGGCCCTTATTGGTTCCGGCTCGTCCGAGATAGGATTTCATCAGGTGTACCTCCTTCGCGATCTGAATGTGTGGTTCCTATATCTCAGCATCTTCGACGATGGCTGATGGTGGGGAGATCTTTACAACTCCCCAGCGGGAGACTAGCGAAGTCTGTTTTGCCCCCTATAACTTCATGACATTGATCGTGACCTTGGGGGCGGCCGCCCCCAAGGTCACGATTTTGGCGTCACGAAGAACGTTTGCCTATACGGTTACTGCCAATCCTCTACCGGTCCGCTGGTGTTCAGATTGCCTGCTGTGATGACCAGATCGTAGATGTCCACCGTCCCGTCGCCGTTGATGTCGGCTGTCTCGTCGTCACTGTTGTAGCGGGCGGCGATGAGGGCCAGGTCAAAGATGTTGATTTTGTTGTCTCCAGTTGCATCTCCGCCGGGCAGGGTAATGGTCCCCAGATTTTCGTCGGCGGTGAAACCGCCGCTCGGGCAGTATTGACCGAGCAGATATCCCTTGTGGATGGCCTGCAGACATTTGTAGGGCAATTCGTAGGGGGCGGGCGGTTCGTAGAGCAGTAGGCTGAAGTCCCCCGCTGCATTGGTGACGGTGTAGGGAACGCCAGGGATGGGGGATTCCAGGGCGATGTCGGCGGCCTCGATACCTGATTGATCTGTGGTGACGAAGATGTAGATGTCATCGTGGGCGTTGCGCCCTTGCAACAGCACGCGACCGCTGAGGGTTGGGGTATCGACTGTGCCGCCTCCATCGGAGCAGATGACTGTCCCGCCACTGGCCACGTGGGCGATAGCCCCGCCGTCGGGGTAACTGCCCAGCTTGCTCATCGTAAAGGTCACCGCCGATTCTCCCTCGGCGATGCATTCCCAGGTAACGAAAGCCACCGCCCCGGTTCCAGAGAAGGGTGAGGCTGGACTGCGCAATGTGGCCTGGAATTCGATGGCGCCAGTGCTCGTGTAGGCGACGTTGCGGCCCACGTAATAATCCTCACCCATATCGGTGAAGACCGGGCCGACCGTGATCTGGACGCCGGGGGTCGTCCCCGGTTCCATGTCGAGCGGTTGTACGACGTTGGGATTATATGCGACGCTGAACTCGACGCCGTACAAATCGCTGACGTTGCTGACTTCCACCTCGTGCGTGCTCGTCATCCCGACCTCAGAGACGTTCAGGGTGGTGGGGGTCAAGTGGAGCGTGGGGTCGCTCGCTCCCTGGGCCAGGGCAAATTGCTTCATCGCGAGGGTCAGAGCCCCGACCAGCACGAGCGCCAGAAGGCTGACGAGCGCCAAGCGAACGATATCTATTCGTATTTGTCTGTTCATCATAAACCTCACTTTCTGTTGTTATAACTATCCAATGTATCATCTCAATAAACCGGGGCAAACTCGCTCGGGCCGGTCTCCTGACCGTGCCCGCTGTGGCTCGGTCGGGAGACCGGCCACAGCTCCCCAACTTATTGAGAAGATACTATCCAATCACGTTTTGCCTCAAGCCGCATACAATTGGCTGTCACTCCACCTCGATTTTTCCATCTTGCGTCGAAACAGGGATCGCCTGTCCATCCTTGTCGGATAACAGAGCTTGCTCTATGTTCAGGTTGCTCGTCCCGATTGTGAGACCCTGAAAGTGAACGACAGCTACGGCGCCGCTCCCTGTAACCGGATCGCGGGGGGCCAGTTGTGTCACGACGTACTCGATCATGCCCCGTTCGTTGTCGGCCCGGTTGACGGCGACGAAGTCGGTTGCGGGAATTTGACCGGGCGTGACCTGGACGCCTTCTTCTTCAGCGTTGGCGTCTTCGACTTGCAAGACGTCCGGGTCGAAGGTCAAGCGAATTTGCAGGCCGTACAAATCGACGACGTGGTCCAGGTAAATCTCGACGATGCCACTCTGCCCCACCTCGATCTCTTTCACGACGACCGGTCGGAGCACAGCCTCTTCGCTGGCGAGACTTTCGGCGGCTATCGTTGCTTCAGAATCCGCCGGCTGCTCGTCAAGGGGCTCGTCAAGAGGCGTCTTGGCGTCACAGGCGAGCAACGCACATACCAGGCCGAGACATAGAAAAGAC
The DNA here is from genome assembly GCA_011046405.1 of Chloroflexota bacterium. Taxonomy (GTDB): domain Bacteria; phylum Chloroflexota; class Anaerolineae; order B4-G1; family B4-G1; genus DSAR01. The sequence goes on from DSAR01000567.1 coordinate 10,313, forward strand.
AGCGTGTATTTTGAGATTTCTCTTAACATGGGTTTGCCTTTGCTGTGATGATCATGGGCGGCTGTTGCCCAACCTGCTCGAGATGACTCGATCTTGCCTGATGGAGGGATCCGCTTTGTCGATTGGACGTCGTTTACTCGGTCCAGGCGCTCGGCGCGCACATGCCGAAGTTGGCCGCCGTCATCGATAGGTCCAGGATGTCCACCTGTCCATCGCCATTGACGTCGGCGCTGAGGTCTGTGCCCCGGTAGCGCGCGGCAATGTAGACCAGGTCGAAGATATTGATGCAGCCATCTCCGGTGATCTCACCGCCGTGCAACAGGGTCGTCCCCAGGTCGACGGCCTCGCCCGGCGCTACAGAGACGCTCGCTTGACTGTTCAGGTATTTTGCCAGGGATGCCTTGATCGTCACAGTACCCTGGGCGAACAGGGTAAAGCTGCCCTGCGCGTCGGTCGTGATGCACGCGCCGGGCGGATCGAGGATGAACCCATCGCCGCTGTGGCTGACGCACACCTGGACGCCGCTGTTGTCGGTCCGTCCTTGCACGTTGGTGACACCGCTGATCTGTCCTACCGGCACGATCGAGACACTTCCGCCCTCCGTCGCGCCGGCGACCTCGAAACCGGAGGTGTCGGACAGTTTGAGGTAGGGGAAGTTCAGATCGCATTCACCGGCGCCGGTAGCCTGCCAGGTGATACGGGCCAGCACGCCATCGACCAATGGGGGGGCTGGTGAGCGCCGCGTGACGCCGAAGATGATGTGCCCGGCGGCGTTGTCGACTTGGTTGATTCCCACACTGTGCTGGTCAGAGGGGAACAGCGGCCCCAACGCGATCTGGACGCCGTCGGTCGAGGGGTCTGCATCGACCACCTGCAAAAGTGCCGGGTCGAACGTCATCTCGAACTCGACGCCGTATAGGTTGCTGGCGTCCATCACGTCGATCCGTACCTCGGTCTCGCCGGTTCCTCCCTCAGGGAGTTGCAGATCGACCGGGTAGACGGACACCGTCGGCAGATCCTGGGGGGCATTGTCGATGCTGAAGGCCCGGGTCAGGGTCAGGGTCTCGGTGATCGTATTGTAGATTTTCACCGCCAGGTCATGAGCGCCGTCGGCGTACAGGGTGGAGTCGGTCTCCCAATGGTAGCTGTCGGCGGTGGGGGCGCCGTATGTGGCGTTTCCTTCCAGGGTATTGTCGATCCAGATTTCCACCCGCTCGATGCCATGGACGTCGTCGTTGGCTTGCCCTTCGACGATGAGCGTGCCACTGACGATGGCCCCTTCCGCCGGTGTGTCGATGGTGCCTGTGATGGTAGCGCTCTGGGCCAGAGCCAGACCGTTGTGGAAAACGAGTGCTAAGGTCAAGAGAGCAGCGAGGGCGATCAAATGAGCCTTTCGTTCAATTACGGGTTGCGTGTGCATATACAAACCTCCTGAATTTTATAGTCTGGGTCAACTGTCTTCTGCTCGGACTTTATCTGGGGCTTAACTTTCCATAATCTCGTCTCCTTGCTTCCCTTCCACCTATTCAAAGGCAACACGTCGCCTGAGAGGGAAAACGAAGCAAATCCAAGGGGGTTTAAACGCACGAGGTTGCTCGCTGTGCGGTTTATCACGCGCATCAACCCCGGCTTCGTTTTCCTTGAGTTCACCTGCGAGCGTTCTGAGCCTTTGG
>DSAR01000299.1 GCA_011046405.1 Chloroflexota bacterium
CACCGTGGGTGAAAGCGACAGCCGGTGGGTGGATTGACCAGGCTGGGCGGTTCACCGGGCGGCACCTCGCGGAATCGGGTCGCATTCTCGGCATTTGGGTCCGAACTGGCCGCCAGCAGCGCCGTTGGGATCCAACAGCCTTGCTCTTGATCCCGTTAATGATCAACGGCTCAGCCATATCGCTCTGCGCGAACGCGAGCCGCTACGGTGAAAACGACCCACATCACCACCGTCACCAGCTCCAATAGCCACCAGACGATCGCTATGGGCAGGAAGACGCTCTTCCAGCGCCCGGAGTAGAAATAGTAGTGGATGTCGGCGGGAGAGACGACCCAGCGACCGTTCACTTGTTCGAGATAATGTGTCTGGCGGTGCAGGTCCCGCAGGTCGATGTAGAGGTACGAGAGGTAGGGCTCGTCGCGCGCCCAGAGCATCACCAGGATCACACCGCCTCCCGTCTTCTCGAAACGGACCGGGCGGCGCAGGCCCTGGAGTTCCGCTACAAGCGCCTGGTCGTCGTTCTGCAGCGCCGACTCCAGCGCAATCGCCACGTCGGATGGCGTCTTGTAGCGTTCGAGATAGGGCGCGGTGAAATAGGCCGCGTCGTAACGCACCAGGCCGTGAAGCTTGACCGCCAGGGTAAAGACCCCGGCAACGACCAGCGGCAACGAGGTCGCCAGCAAAATCAGCAGCAGCGTTTTTTTCATATTATCGTTGCCTCAACCTGGGATCGGCGACGCGATGGAGGCCCCGCGCGACGAAGTAGAACGCAGCCGAGAACGCCGAAAGCGCCAGCGACGGCGGGATCAGCACGTGCCATTCGACCCCTGAGGAGATGTAGGAAGAGTAGACGAAGCTGGAATAGACCATCGTGCCCCAGTTCAGATACACGCGGGTGAAACCGAAGAAAGAGATAAACGCATCAGCGATCACAGCGCCAGTGACGGAGATCATCATGTAGAGGGCGGCCAACGGCAGCATGTGCGGCAGCACGTGGTGCCAGATCATGTGCCAGTTATTCCCACCAGCGACCCGCGCCGCGTCGATGAAAGGTTTGCTCACCACCGTCAGGGCATGGGAGCGCATGACAATCGCCGTGCCGCCGGTACCCGCGATGACGCCGTAGATCACGCCCAGCGTGACAGGGCTCAGATTGTTGAATCGCATTCCAACGATCACCATAAAGAGCGGCGCCGGTAGGAGGATGAAGGCGTCCGCCACATGCATAGACGCCAGATCGACCGCACCGCCGTAGTAGGCAGACACCACGCCAATCGCCGTGCCGATGAGGGCGGTCGTCACCGCGGCGGCGATGCCGACGGCGAAGGCAGGCCGGGTCGCCGCGAGCAGCATGCTCAGCACGTCGCGCCCCAGCGCGTCGGTGCCCAGGGGATGGCGGGAGGAAGGCATCGCCGGATGCATCACTTCCATATCGTAACCAATCACCGGGTCGAAGTAGCTTTGTTTCCAGATCGTCGCCCGCAGAACCGGATGCGAGATCGCCATTACGCCGAACAACAGGAGCAAGGCAATTCCGAAAAGGGCCAGCCTGCTCTGCGCAAAAATCTGCCAACCGTTCCGGAAGCGCCGCCAGGCCAACGTCGCCCGGATGCGCAGTCGTTGCCCAGGGGTGCCGGCCGTAAATCCAAGTTGGTTTTCGGGTGTTTCGGAGTTTGCCATAGGTGTTCCCCCTAGAGATGATTGGACACGGCGATGCGGTGGCGCACCCTGGGGTCGAGCACGGCGTACATCACGTCCAGCGCCAACCGGGCGACGGAGGAGAGCACCCCGACCATCAATAACGCCCCCATCACGACCGGCATGTCCTGTTGGTAGAGGGAGTTGAACAGCGCCCCGCTGATCCCCGGCCAACCGAGCACGTCCTCGATGATCACCAGGCCGGTCAACAGATAGGGCAGGCTGATCACCAGGCGGCTGAAGACGGGCAGCAGCGCGTTGCGCGCCGCGTGCCGGTCCCGGATCACGTGGCTGGGCAACCCCTTCGCCCGCGCCGTGTTGACGTACTCCTCCTTGAGAGTATCTGTCATACTGGTGCGCATAATGAGCATCGTGTCGCCAAAGGAAAGCAGAACGTAGGTCAAGATCGGCAGCCCGGAGATAGACAGGATATCGAATGCGTAGCGACCGAAGCCAAGGCCAAACCACATCCCCACCATCCCGGCAATGAAGAAGACGACCTGGAGAAAGCCCGGCATACGCCAACGAATCTTTTTCTCCAACAGCTTGTTGATCAAGGAAACGATGACCAGCATCGCCACGAACGTTCCAACCATGTACAACATCACTCGCTCGGGAACGAGCGTCGCATCTCGCCATATCTCCCGCGCGAGTTCGGCGCTTAACGATCGCCACCCAAACAATGGGCGGAACAGGTTGATCCGCATCGCCAGGAAATACGTGACCAGGAAGGTCAGCCAGGGCGGGAAGGTGGTGTAGAGGGCAATGGCGCCGAACGTCGCCGTCGTGGTCAAAACTCCCGAGCGCTGCCAGGTGACGACCTTGCCCAGCCATTGGCCGAACAAAAAGGCGATCAACGTGCCGGTGAAAAAGACCAACAGCGTGTAGGGTATCAAACCCTTCAGATATTCGACAACCGGATAGCCGTAGAAAGACGTGCCCAGGCTGCCCTGCGCCAGCCGCTTCAGCCAGGTGACGTAGCGCTCGCCCAGAGGCATGTCGATGCCCAACTCCTCCGCCAACTGCTCACGCAGTTCCCGGTTCATCGACAGGGCGAACTGGACGGTAAAGTCGTGGGGGATGAGCATCTCGGTGACAAAGAACATCACTGTCAGGAAAAAGTGCTATCAGGCTGGAAATAGCGCGTCGAACAAGATATCGTCCCATCTATCGTCTCCGTAAGCGTGGGTTAATCACGTCATCGAGGGCGCGCCCGATCAGGTAGAACGCGCTGCAGAATAACATAATGGCGATCGCTGGTGAGGCGATGGCGTGCCATTGGCCCTCAATCGTGAACAACCGGAAGGTCTGCTGGCCCACCCAGATCATCATGCCCCAGCTCAGATAGTAACTCGTTCGGCTGAAAAAGGCGAGCAGCGACTCGGTGAGCACCGCCCCCACTACAGTAAAGACCGCGTGCACGATTGTGAGGGGCAGCAATCCCGGCAGGATGTGCCGGTGGATGACGTGACCCTTGCCACCGCCCGCGATGATGGCCGCCTCGATGAAGGGCTTGGCCTTGATCGTCAGTGTATGGGATTTGACGACGATGGCCTGGGTTCCCAACCCGGCCAGGACGCCGTAGGCAACGGCCACCACAGGCCATTCCATCCGCAGCAGCAACCCAAAGACCAATAATACCACGGGAGCTGGCAAAAGTACAAACACGTCGGCGATGCCCATCAGCGCCGCGTCCAGCGCACCGTCGTAATACCCGGCGATCCCGCCGACCAACGTCGAGATGGTGACGGCGACGATCGCTGAGAGAAACCCCACGCTGAACGACGTCCGTGCCCCGGCGAGTAACTGGCTCAGCACGTCGCGGCCCATCCCGTCGGTGCCCAGCAGGTGACGCCAGGAAGGCGGTGTGGGGTGCGGCATAACGGTCGAGTCGAAACCGAGGATCGGGTCGTAGAGTCGGGGAGGCCATACTGTCGCCATTAGAATCGGGTGCGCCAGCACCATCGAGCCAAAGATGGCGACCAGGATCACCCCGGTCAAGCCCAGGGGGTGGCTCAACAGCGATTGAATGTTCTCCCGTAGACGGCGCCAGCTCAGGCCAAGGCGGCTCAAGCGATTGTGCCACCATCCACGCCGAGTGTAGGTCTTCACGGGGCGCTCCATCACGCCCCCCTTTCGACGTAACGCAGACGGGGGTCGAGATAGACGTAAAGGATGTCCAACACCACGTGGGCGAGCACCGCCAGCATGCCCACCACAGACAAAATACCCATCAGGACCGGGATATCCTGCCATTCGATGGCGTCAAAGATCACCTTGCCCATCGCGTGCCACTGGAAGACCAGCTCGATCACCAGGCTGCCAACGAGCACGAAGGGCAGGTTGAGCGCCAGGCGAGTGATCACAGGCAAGATCGCGTTGCGCGCCGCGTGGTGGTCCCGAATCCTCTTTTCCGGCAATCCCTTGGCCCGTGCCATCAGGACATAGTCCTCGCTCATCGTCTCCAGCATCGAGGTGCGCATCATCATCATGGTCTCGCCGAAGGAGAGCAGCACCACTGTGAGGAGCGGCAGGGTCAGGTGAGACAGCACGTCTTGCGCCAGGTAGCCCATACCAGACTGCACCCACCAGGCCCACGCCGTCGCGCTGCTCAAGGCGACTGTGCCCAACCGCAGGGCCCATCGAGCAGGGCCGGGCCGGACGTGGCGGTGTGTGATCCGCCAGACGAGCAGCACCGCCCCGCCAGCCAGCACAGCCGTCGCCACGAGGTGGCTGAGCAGCCAGTCGACGGTGACGGGGGCGTTGAACCAGATGTTGTGATCGACCAGGCGCCGGTAGGGCAGCCATCCCAGGTGCCAGCCAAAGATGTTGACGATCAAGAACGCCAACCACGGTGCAAACGACGTGTAGGAGGCAATAGCGACCAGCGTGACGCCGAACTCGAGCACGCCCCCCCGGTGCCAGGCGATCACCTTGCCCAGCCAGATCCCCAGCAGGTAAGCTATGACAACCGCCGGGAGAAAGAGGAGCAACGTTCGCGGCAGCCGATTAAAGATCACCGTGGAAACAGGCGTGGGCCAATAAAGAAACGATTCGCCCAGATCCAGCCGGAGAAAATCCCACAGCCAGCCAAAGTACTGCTCCGCGAACGATTGGTCCAGGCCCAACTGGCGCTGGATCAATTGGCGCAGGGTAGGCCCCCCGCCGATGATGAAGGCGCTAAAGTCATACGGCAGGGCATAGATCAAGGCGAAGAGAAGTGATTGAAACAGGAACAAGGCGGTCAGCCCGCGAACGATCCGGCGAAGGATGAATTTTGTCATGGTCCCCCCTAGCCGATCGCGGCGGCTTTCCAAAGCCGCCCTACCGTCATACCCGCGGACAGTGGATTCCCGCGTAAGCGGGAATGACGACTCAAACAGCGTCGGGTCGTCATTCTCTGTCCTTTGTGGTGGCCCCACAGGGGCCGTGGCGACTGTTCCGAAAATAGCCGCCCGCGCCAGTCGAGTAGCCCGGCGCAGCCAGGCGTATGGTTCAAAAAGCTCACCACAAGTCGAAACCCAGCGGGCGACGCGGGCCTTACATTTTCTGCCCTTTGAGTTCGGGGCGGGCCACCGTCCGCTCCAACGGCTTCGTATATAGACGCACACGCCCGACGAGTATGTCGGGCGTATGTTTATGCATCAGTTTTGTCCAACTCTGCCATCCAGCCTGAGAAGACAAAGGGCACCACATGCTACACCTTGTAGCACGCGACAAAATGGGCGGCGCCTTTGTCCTCCAGGGGAGGATGGTCGTTGTTCTTGCAAAAGTCGTCGGCTCTGGGGCAGCGTTCGTAAAAGCGGCACAGGGGCAATGGGTTGACCGGCTTGCTGATGCCGCCCTTGATCTCCACAGGCTCCCGCTCGAACGTTGGATCCGGGACCGGGACCGCAGAAAGCAGCGCCCGGGTGTAGGGATGCTGTGGGTGATGGAGCAGTTCCTCCGTCTCGGCCCACTCGACGATCTTGCCCAAGTACATCACCGCGATGCGGTCGCACATATAGCGGGCCACCGCCAGGTCGTGGGTGATGTAGAGGTAGGTGACGCTGAGACGATCGGCCAACTCCCGCATTAGATTCATCACGCCGGTGCGCACCGAGACGTCTAGCATCGACGTCGGCTCGTCGGCGACAACAAAGATCGGCGCAATGACCAGCGCACGGGCGATGGCGACGCGCTGCCGCTGCCCACCAGAGAGCTCGTGGGGATAGCGGAACATAAAGCTGGCGGCAGGGGCCAGACCCACTGTCTCCAGCAGCTCCGCTACCCGCTCCTCACGGTCTGTGATCGAGCCGATGCCCTGCACGTCCATCGGCTCGGCGATGGTGTCGTAGATCGTCAAGCGCGGGTTCATCGACTCGTAGGGATCCTGGAAGATCATCTGCACCATCTGGCGGAATTTTTTAAGGTTCTTTCCGCGCAGCGAGGCGATGTCGACCACACCTTCGTAGGTGTTGAGCTCGATCTTGCCCTCGGTCGGATCGAGCAGGCGGGTGAGCAGCTTGCCCGTCGTCGTCTTGCCGCAGCCCGACTCGCCGACCAGGCCGACGCTCTCGCCGCTCATAATCTTTAGGTTCAGGTCGCTCACCGCGTGCACGTAGGTGTCGCTTCTGCTAAACACACCAGCACCCACCGGGAACAGCTTTGAGAGGTGTTCGATGTTTACGAGGACGTCTTCTTGAACGGTCATTTCTCTCCTCCTGGATGCCAACACGCCGCAAAGTGCCCATTCTCATGATCTTTGAAGGGGGGCGTCTCTTCCTTGCAGATGTCTGTAGCGTAGGGGCAGCGCGGGTTGAACCGGCATCCCGGCGGCGGGTTGAGCAGGTCCGGCGGCTCGCCCGGCAGAGTCACTAGCGCGGTCTTCTCGCCAACGATGCTGGGGAAGGCCGACATCAGCCCCATCGTGTAGGGGTGAATGGGGTAATGAAAAATTGCCTCCGTTGAGGCCATCTCGGCCATACGGCCGGCGTACATCACGCCAACCCGGTCGCTGACCTCAGCGATCACTGCGATGTCGTGGGAGATATAGATCATGGCCATGTTCAGCTCGCCCTGGATCTTGCGGATGCGCTTCAGCAGCGCATCCTGGACGATCACGTCCAGGGCAGTCGTAGGCTCGTCAGCCAGGATGATGTCTGGATCGCAGGAGAGCGCCATGGCGATCACGGCGCGCTGACGCATCCCACCGCTGTATTGGTGGGGGTACTGGTCCTTGAAACTGGGGTCCAGGCCGACGAGGCGGAAGAGAGCATCTACCTTCTCGTCCATCTCCGCGTCGCTCATATCTGGCAAGTGCTGTTGCATTGCCTCCAGGATCTGTTCCTCGACGGTGTAGACCGGGTTCATGGCGTTCATCGCCGCCTGGAAAACCATCGAGATGCGACGCCAGCGGTATTTCCGGACCTCTGCCTCTGCAAGGGGGATCAAGTCCGTGCCGTTGAGCAGAATTTGGCCCTTCTTGATGTCGGCGTTGTCGGGGAGCAGTTTAAGCAGCGAGATGGCGATCGACGTCTTCCCGCATCCCGATTCCCCCACCAGGCCCACAGACTCACCGCGGGCTACGTGAAAATTGACGTCATCCACCGCAAAGACGGGGCCCTTGCGGGTAGTGTAATGCATAGTCAGGTCTTTTACCTCGAGAACGTTTTCTACCACCGTTCTTCTCCTTTTAGCGACGGCGCAGCCTGGGGTTGACGACCTCGTCCAGGGCGCGGCCTACGAGATAGAAAGCTGCACAGAGCAGGGTGATCGCCAAACTGGCCGGGATCAGCAGGAACCAGGTGTCGAAGCGCATTAGGTAGCCCTGCGTCTGAGTGATGTTGATCATCAATCCCCAGCTCATCTCGATCGTCGTCAGTCCAAAGAACGAGAGCACCGCCTCAGAGAAGATGGCGCCCGTCACGACGAACATCATGTAGAGCAGGGCGATGGGGAGCAGGTTGGGCAGCATGTGTTTGAAGATGATGTGGAAGTCACCCCCGCCGGCGATCCGCGCGGCCTCGATGAAGGGCTTCACCTTGACCAATAGCGCCTGTGATTTTACGACGATCGCCGTGCTGCCAAATCCTGAGAGCACGCCGATCACCAGGGCCAGCTCGAGCATGCCGATCTTGATCAGCGAGCTCATCACGATCAGGATGGGCAGGAAGGGCACCATGATCACCAGGTCGACAAAGCGCATCAAGAGCGTGTCGACGATCCCGCCATAGTAGGCAGACACCGCCCCGATCGTCGTGGCGATGACCACGGTGACCACCGCCGACAGGATGCCCAGCACGAACTCGTAACGCGTGCTGTACATGAGCTGGCTGAGCACGTCGCGGCCCAGCGGGTCGGTGCCCAGCAGGTGACGCGCCGAGGGTTGGGAGGGGTGAAAGGCGATCTCCATATCGTATCCCATCGTGGGGTGGTAGACCCTGGGCTCCCAGACAGTGTTCATCAAGATCGGGTGGGCCAGGGCAAAGAGACCGAAGAAAATGATCATCCCCAGCCCGATCAATCCGACGGGGTTTTCGGCGAACAGCGCCCAGCTCGAACGCAGTGATTTCCAGAACAATTTAAGCCGCACGCGCCACAATGGAATGGGCACGATCTTGGTCTGAGTTGTCATATTGTTACCTCCTGGTCCTAATGGTAGCGAATGCGGGGGTCGATGAAGGCGTAGCCGATGTCTGCGATCAGGTGGCTGGCGAGGGTCATGACGCCAATAATGGTGAACGCGCCCATCGCCAGCGGGATGTCGGCCACCAGCGCGGCGTTCAGCAGCGCCAGGCCGATGCCCGGCCACGAGAAGATCGTCTCGGTGATGATGCCGCCGCTGATAGAGCCCCCGATGCTAAAGACCAAGCCGGTCCAGACGGGAAGCAGGGCGTTGCGAGCGGCGTGTTTATCACGCACCACATTGTCCGGCAGCCCTTTGGCCCGCGCGGTCATGATATAGTCCTCGCGCAGCGTCTCCAGCATGCTGGTGCGCATCAACAACATCGTGCCGCCGTAGGCGATCAGCGTCACCGTCAGCACCGGCAGGATGAGGTGGGTGGCGATGTCCCACGCGTAGGGCCCCATGCCAGAAAGCCGCCAATAGAGGACCACAGCGACCACTGGCAGGAGGAAGCTCGCCAGGCGGACGAAAAAGCGTTGCTTTCTCGGCACCTTGTTGGACAGCCAGAAGCCCAAGAACATCAAAATCAAAGCCGCTGTCGCAGTCAGAATCATGCGGATGAAGATCATGTTGGAGGTCACCGGAGCACCGATCCACTTAACCGGATCGAGGAATTTCCCCGCCGGCAGCCAGCCCAACTTGATGGCGAACAGCCAGATCATCATCAGGGCAAACCAGGGGGTAAAGACCGTGTACAACGTGACGCCCGTGATGGTAGAAGCATACTCGATGAAACTACCTCGGCGCCACGCCAGGATTTTCCCTGTAACGAAACCTGCCCAGAATGAAACGAGAGAGGCACTGAGAAATAAAACCAGCGTGCGGGGCAGGCGTTCCTTGATGATCTGTATGACCGGCTTGGGGTATTCCTGGAAAGAGACGCCTAAATTGCCGGTGTAAAAGTTGCGAATGTAGATCAAGAATCGCTCGGCGGGGGGGCGGTCCAACCCCAGCTCAATGCGGAGCCGTTGGCGCTCGGTGGGGGGAATGTTGGGATCCATCGTCATGATGTCGGCGATGTCTCCCGGTTGGGCGTCAATGAGAAAATACGTCGCAGCCTGGAAAAGTAACAACGTGATCGCCATCTGCAACAGGCGCTTTGCCAAAAATTTCCACATACTTCAAGCTCCTTTGTCGTTGTATACCCAGACAAAATATCCAGACATCAGACCTCGGAGGTCTTGGGCTTTGAAGGGCGCACAAAGCCAGACTCGTTCTCTTCAACGATATCCCTGGATACCTCCTAGGTCTCAACAGCGATATACGCGAAACGGGGGCGGGCGGCGAGCCCGCCCGCCCCCAAAAGCGCACGCTATCGACTTGAGCCGTTACCGCACCCTCTAGCGGAAGAGAGGCTGGACGTCGGTCTGGAAGCCGGCAGCGTCCGTGATGCCGCTCAAGACCTCGGTGTACGGGAAGACGAGATTGTCACGCGCCACGTCGTAGACCTGCTTGTAGAAGAGAGGGATGTAGGGGCGCTGGTCGGCTAGATAGACCTGCATCTCAAAGACCAGCTCGCGGGCGCGCTCCAGGTCGTTGGTAGCCATGAACTCGTCGACCAAGTCGTCGTACACAGGATCGTTCATGCCGGGGGTGTTAAAGTTGCCGGAAACGGCGGTGTCGTTGCGGCTGTGCCAGAAGGACTCAAAGTAGTCGGGGAAGGCGACGTTGCCCAGGCTCCAGCCCAGGATGTACATGTCAAAGTCGGCATTCACAAAGACCGGGCCGAGGATGGTGTTGAAGCCGGTCAGCTCAGACTTGACCGGGATGCCCAGCTCGCGGCCCCACTCGGAGATCCACTGGTTAAAGGTCGCGCGGAGCGGATCGTACGCTGGGCCAGGGCCGAGGATTGTCAGCTCTGGGCACGGCTGGCCGTTGGGCATAGTCAGCCCGATGCCGGGGACGGTGTCCTGGATGTCATCATCCCAGTAGGGCTCCTCCGTCCAGCTCCAGCCGGCGTCCTTGAGCACCTCGACGGCCAGGTCGACGCGCTCCTCGCGGCTCATGCCGACGTAGGGCGTGGGGACGTCTGGGTTGTGCCAGAAGCCATTGCCAGGGGGCATCACCGAGTACATCGGGAAGACGATGCCCTGAAGCACGCTGTCGATCACAAACTCCTTGTCGATGATGATGTCAAAGGCCTCACGGAATTCGTAGAAGGACATGGGCTCTTTGCGCATGTTGAAGGCGATGTAGTACATACCATAGTCCGCGTTAACGTAGGTGTTGATGCCAGGGGCTTTATCTGCCTGCTCACGCAGACCGCGGGGGATACCCGTGGGGCTGAAGACGAAGTCGATCTCGCCGTTGGTCAGCGCCAGGAAGGCGCCGTCCTGCGAGCCGTAGATCGAGAAGACGACGTTGGGGGCGTAGGGGCCGGAGGTGAAGCGCAGGGTCTCTTCGCCCTCGGCGTTGCCGTAGAGCTGGTAGGTGTTGCCGTTGGGGTGGATCAGCATCCATGTGCCGTCGTCGTACTGGACGATCTCGGCGCCCTGGAAGTAGTAGTTGGGGTTCTGAGTGCGCTGCACGAAGGCGCCCAGTTCCATCTGGTCGGTGACAAAGCCACCGAAGACGGGGGAGCCCTCGGCGCTGGCCTCGTACAGGGTCATGCGGGCGTTCGTGTAGGCCTCGTTGTAGGCCTCCATCTCGGCCAGGTAGGGCTCGCACGCGGCGGCCTCTTCGTCGGTCAGCTCCTCAGCCGTGCAGTCCTCGACATCCTCGGGGGCGACAGGTGCTTCCAAGCCCTCGATGAAGCTATAGCTGCTGGCCACGGTGTCTGCCCAAAAGTGCTCGGGCATAATCGGGGCCAACGCAACGCCAGCCTGCCAGGTGCCCAGTCCGGGCTCGTCGTTGAAGGTGTACTTGACCGTGTAGTCACCCACGGCCTCGACGTCCTCCAGAATGGAGGGGCACTGGTTGGGCCAGTTCTGAGTCAGCTGTAGATCCTGGCACGCCTTCAGGGTAAAGACCACGTCGTGGGCGGTGACGGGCTCGCCATCGCTCCACTCGGCGTCCTGCACCATGTCGACCTCGATTGTCCACATATCACCTTCCTGGACAAAGTCGCCGGGCAGGTCCGTCGCCAGCGAGGGGACAAAGTCGTAACGCTGGTCCGAGAGGGTGTACATCGACGCGGTGTAGCCGGAGAGGACGTAAGCGGTCCATACCGAGCTACCTGGGCCAAGATAGTTCCAATAGTTCAGCGAGACCGGGTCCTCGTACATACCGACGCGGTAGACGTCGCAGCACTCACCGCCCACGACTACCTCCTCTTCGTCAACAGCCGGGGCGGCCGGGGTGGCAGTGACAACGATGGTCTCAGTCTCACCCTCAACCTCAACGGTCACGACGACGGTCTCGACCACAGTCTCCGGTGCGCACGCCGCCAGGAGCAACCCGGCAACCGTGAGCAGAGTCAATAGGAACATCCAATTCTTGCTGTGCATGCGTTTCTCCTCCTTACTTTCAAAATGTTGTGAACGTCAAACAACCAACGAGACGGCAGGCAGAGATGCTATCCCCGCCCTAGCTTTGCAATCTACACTCGATAAACCACCCCCTTTCTATAAA
>DSAR01000301.1 GCA_011046405.1 Chloroflexota bacterium
CCAACGTGGTGCTGATGGGCATGGGAGAACCCCTGCTCAACTACGAAAACACACTGGAGGCCATCCACCGCCTGAACGATCAACAGGGGTTCAATCTGGGCCAGCGTCACATCACGCTCTCGACCGTCGGGATCGCGCCCGGCATCCAACGGTTGGCGAAAGAGGAGCTGCAAATCACGCTGGCCATCTCGCTCCACGCCGCCACCGACCGGCTACGCAACCAACTCGTCCCCATCAACCAGCGTTACGGGCTCGACGCCCTGTTCGAAGCCTGCTACGAATACGTCCAGCGCACCGGCCGGCGGGTCAGTTTCGAGTGGGCGCTCATCGCCGGGCTAAACGATACACCGACCCAAGCCCAGGCGCTCGCCGCTCGCTTGACCGGCATCCTGGCCCACGTGAACCTGATCCCCCTCAACCCCACCCAGCGCTACGCGGGGGAAACGAGCGCCGTCACCGCGACCGAAACCTTCGCCGCCATCCTGGAACGTCACGGTATCCCATGTACCGTCCGGGTGCGCCGGGGGCTAGACATCCAGGCCGGCTGCGGGCAACTGCGCCAACGACGTCATCACGAGACGTCTTGAACGCCTCCCCGCGCCCATCAGTTGCCAAATAGTCCAAGTCGTTGTATCATATCTCTCTGAGGGTGTTGAGCGTGAGCCATTCCCGTTATGGAACGCCGAGATGTAGCGATTTCGCAATCGCGCACCCGCTTTGGTGGCGCCCGACTACAAAACAGGACTCGCCGGGCAGGCTCATAAAAAAACCTGGTGAGGTACTTGACCATCACCAGGGAACGTAAAAACCGTTCTTTATATAGACGATGCACCAGCCGGATCAACGATCCTTACTGAGCGTGCGCAGGCAACGAGTACACAGGTGCATCCGGCGCATCTTTCCATCAATATCGACCCGCACACGTTTAATGTTCGGTTTAAATTGACGTTTCGTTGCCTTTTTGGAGTGGCTGACTGTGTGCCCAAATTGAGGGCTCTTGCCACACATTTCACATTTTGCCATAATTATCACCTCACTATATTTTAATGCGAGGTGTATCATACCACAAGAGAACCGTTTACGCAACCATCTGATCACCATCCTGGGGAGAACACTATGCTAGAAAAACAGTCCAATCTGGGGCGTATCGAGGTTTCACCTACAGCCATCGCCAGCATCGTCAACGAAGCTGTTCTGTCGAGTTACGGTGTCGTGGGAACTGCCGCTAAGGACCTGCCCACCGGGATCGTCAACATTCTTTCCAGGGACAGCAAACGTGGCATCGACGTCCAAATCGAGGAAGAGGAACGCATCATCATCGACGTCTACGTCATCATCGAGTACGGCACGCGAGTCGCCGCCGTCGCCCGCAGCGTGATGAGCGTGGTAAAATACAGTGTCGAGCGAGCGCTAGGCCGACCTGTCGCTGAGGTCAACGTGCACGTTGCAGGCTTGCGCATCAGCAACATTGATTGAGAGGACTTACCGGTTTGACGAAATTACAGACTTCACCCACGACATCTCCCCATCTTCAACTGACCACCAACGGACAGGAATTCAAACAGCTTTTCAAGGCGGGCATGATTTGGCTCCAGCATCACCAGGCCGTCATCAACTCGCTCAACGTCTATCCGGTTCCCGATGGTGATACAGGCACCAATATGGTGTTGACCATGCAATCTGCCTGGGCCGAGATCCAGGACTCACCGGAACTAAACGTCGGTCAGATCGCCCACCAAATGGCCCATGGGGCATTGATGGGTGCCCGAGGGAATTCAGGCGTCATCCTATCACAGATTTGGCGAGGATTTTCCCGCAGCCTGGATCAAAAGGCGATCTTCAATGCTCAAGACCTGGCTGACGCCTATCAAGAGGCCTCGGCGACTGCCTACAAGGGCGTCGTCAAACCGGTCGAAGGAACCATCCTCACCGTCGTGCGGGCCGTCGCCGACGAGGTGAGCCGGGTCGCCCAGGAGCAGGAAAATCTGGTGCTCGTGATGGAACAAGCCGTCACCGCCGCCCGGGAGGCGGTCAAGCTCACGCCATTCCTGCTACCGGTGCTCAAGGAGGCCGGCGTCGTCGATGCCGGCGGCCAGGGGTTGTACGTGATTTTGGAAGGCATGCTGCGCCACCTTCGCGGCGAACGATTGGCGGAGGACGTCGAGCTTACAGAAGCAGTCGATCTGATCGACCGACACCTGGACATAGAGGTGGGCTACGGATACGACGTCCAATTTCTCATCGTTGGAGAAGGTCTCGACGTGGACGCCATTTTGCAAAAAATAGCCAGTATGGGGGAGTGTCCTCTCGCCGTGGGAGACGCCGAGACGGTCAAGGTCCACATTCACGTCCCTGACCCTGGCATTCCCATCAGCTACGGCGCCAGCCTGGGCTCCTTGCGAGACGTCGTCGTGGAAGATATGCAGGCTCAATACCAGGACTTCATCGTCGGGGATGATCGTCCGCCCGGCTATCCCCCACAGCCGGCTGAAACGGCAACGACCGGGCTTGGCGGCAGCGACATCGGGATCGTATCGGTGGTTATGGGGGAGGGTCTGGCGCGCGTTTTCCAGAGCCTGGGGGTTCAGGCCATCGTCCAGGGTGGCCAAACGATGAATCCCAGCATACAAAATCTACTGGAAGCGATCGAACAAATCCCAACCGAACACGTGATCGTGTTACCCAACAACAAAAACGTGATTTTGGCCGCCGAACAGGCCCGCGAGATCAGCCCCAAAGACGTCGCCGTCATCCCCAGCCGTTCCATTCCCCAGGGTATCGCGGCGACGTTCGCCATCAACGCTCAAGCCGATTTCGAGAGCAACGTCGCGATGATGATGGACGCGCTGGAGGACGTCGAAACTGGAGAGATCACCACTGCAACCCGCTCGGTTCAACTCAATGGCTTGGACATAGCGGATGGTCAGATTATCGGCCTGCACAACGGCGAGCTCAAGGTCAGTGGCGAAACCATCAGCGAAGTCGCATTGGCGCTGCTGGAAGAACTCATCGACGATTTCAGTGAAATCATCACGCTCTACTACGGGGAGAACGTCAGCGAAGGAGAAGCTCACGCATTGGGCGAGAGCCTGGCGCAGCAGTGGCCGGATCAAGAAATCGAAATCGTCGAAGGCGGTCAACCCCATTACTATTACATCGTATCTGTAGAGTAAAGTAAAACATGTATCATCTCAATATCTTGGGGGAAACGTAAGTCGGATTGCTAATCCAACTTACGCCTGCCCCTACTTTCTGAGAAGATACTAAAACATCATCTCACAGAGACGCGCAGAGAAACGGTCTTTAAATTCAAATAGGGAGGCCAAGTGTCCAAAGTACACGTCGTTACAGATAGCGCATCGACCATCACGCCCGAGATAGCTCAACGGCTCAACATAACTGTCGTTCCCTTGAAAGTTCGGATTGATCCCCACGCCGGCCTGTTGGATCGTCTGAGATCGCCTCAAACGAAAACTTCGAAAATTTACCAGGACGGCGCTGAACTGGATCACGAGGAGTTACTGCTCCAGATGGGAAGCGAACGGGTTCACCCCACCGTCATCGGGCCGACAGCCAGCGACTTTCGTCGGGTGTACAAGAAACTTTCCCAGCGTACCGATCAAATCATCTCGCTTCACTCCTCGGCCAGTTTAAGTCCCGTCTGCCTTGAGGCTCACAAAGCAGCCCGTGAATTTATGGGCCGTTGCGACATCGCCGTCATGAACTCCGAGACCCTGTCATTGGGATTGAGCATCCTGGTCCGCGAGGCCACCGAACTGGCCGCGCAATCCCTGCCACTGCCAGATATTATGCGCGAGATTCGCGGTATCGTACGCCGCATCTACATCGTCCTCGTCACCGACACGATGGACTACCTGGAGCACAGCGGTCTCATCAGCCCGACCCAGGCTATCCTGGGATCAATGTTGGGTATCCGCCCTTTCCTGGCGATGGAGGAGGGGCAGATCATTCCCATGGAAAAAGTACGCGGTCAGGATAAAGCCATAGATAAATTGGCCGACTTTGCCGACGAATTCACATATATCGAGCAGATAGCTATCCTGCAAAGCACGTCCTATCCCACCGATAAGACCAAGATGCTGAAAGACCAATTGGAATCTATTGCGCCAAACCTGAAGGATCTGCCGACTCTGCTCTATGGGCCATTGCTGGCCTCTCACATCGGCCCCGATGGCACCGGCCTGGTCGTCTTCGAGGGCAAAGAGCCAAAGTTAGCGTTCTGACAACTTAAAGTTGTATCTTCTAAAGTTGGGGAGCTGTGGCCGGTCTCCCGACCGAGCCACAGCGGGCACGGTCAGGAGACCGGCCCGAGCGAGTTTGCCCCGGTTTATTGAGATGATACTTAAAGTTTTTGTAGCAGATTTGACGAAAAGGGCCATTGCCTGGCGAAAAAGCATTGTTTACAAAACCTTTAGGATCTTAGCAATAGCGATCGTGACTGCATAGATGAAACGATGAGGGTATGATTACACCAACAGAAAAATTATCGAAGATCCTTCACCTGGAAGCGGAGAGATATCGAAATCGTGCTGTATTTGGCGGCCTGGGTCGATACGCCGACACGTGGCTGGAAGAAGCCCGCGAGGCCTTCGGCCCACAGGCTACCGAGGCGACCACTGCCTGGATCGAGGAGATCGCCCGACGGCTACGTGCCTACGGCAATCTTTCGGACCAGGCCAATCGCCGCAGCGCGTTGCACGCGCTCATCAATCTGGTACAAGACGCCCCCATCCCGAAGGAGAAGGTAGAGCAGAAAAAGGAAAAGGTCAAAGCAGAAGCAAAAGAGGGACCTGGCACCACTGAGATCCCTCGTCAAACGAGAAAACGACGCACCGGCCTGGACTCACCCATCACCGTTCTCCAGGGCGTAGGACCCCGGCAAAGTGAGAGGCTGGCCAAACTGGGCATTCGCACCATTCGGGATATGCTTTATTGCTTTCCACATCGCTACGACGACTACTCTCAGCTCAAACCCATCAACCGGCTTGAGTATGGCGAGGAGACAACCATCATCGCCCAGGTATGGGATGCCGGTGCTCGTAGAACTCGGGGCGGCGCCTCACTCTTCAAGGCCACACTTTCGGACGGAACAGGCTTCATCGACGCCACTTGGTTCAACCAACCCTATCTGGCCAATCGGATCAAGCCGGGCCAGCAGATCGTCGTCAGTGGGCAGGTGAACGAATATCTGGGGCGGCTGTGCTTCAGTTCACCGGTGTGGGAACCTCTGGAGGATGAGCTGCTGCACACGGGCCGCCTGGTGCCGGTCTATCCCCTGACAGCTGGCATTCACGCCAAGTGGTTGCGCAGTTTGATGAAATACACCGTCGACTACTGGTCCAAACGCTTGCCCGACCATCTCCCCAACTCGGTACGGGATGAATACGACCTGATGAGCCTGGAAACAGCCATCACGCAGATTCACTTCCCCGACAGTAAAGCGGCGATGGAAAAAGCCCGCGCTCGACTGGCTTTCGACGAGTTATTCGTCGTGCAAATCGGCCTTTTGCAGCAACGTCACCAATGGCGTTCGGAACCGGGTCGCTCGCTGGCGGTGGACGAGACGATGCATCAGCGCTTCATCAAGCATCTACCGTTCGAACTGACCGGCGCCCAGCGCAAAGCACTGCAGCAGATCATCGCCGACTTGCGCTCAGAACATCCGATGAACCGACTCCTCCAAGGGGACGTGGGATCGGGCAAGACGGTCGTGGCGACGGCAGCGATGGCGCTGACCGTGGCTTCGGGCGCTCAAGCGGCGCTGATGGCGCCCACGGCGATCCTGGCCGAGCAACACTACAACACGCTGACGCAACTGTTCGCGATTTACCCTGGCCCCACGCCGACGATGCGCTTTCTGACCGGCGACGTCACCGGTCAAGAACGGGAGGATATTTACGCCGGGCTGGCCTCGGGAACGGTCGACGTCGTCGTCGGCACCCACGCCCTGATCCAGGAAACCGTCCAGTTCAAAGATCTGGCGTTAGCCGTGATCGACGAGCAACATCGTTTCGGCGTACGCCAGCGGGCGGCGCTGCGCCAAAAAGGGTACAACCCACACCTATTGGTGATGACGGCTACGCCTATTCCACGCTCGCTGGAACTGACCGTCTGGGGGCACCTGGACGTCTCGGTCATCGATGAGATGCCGCCCGGGCGCAAAGCGGTCATCACCCGCCTGATCCTCCCCACCGAGCGAGAACGGGCCTACAGCTTCCTGAGATCGCAAGTCGAAAAGGGACGCCAGGCCTTCATCATCTGCCCGCTGGTCGAGGCGTCAGAGAAAATCGAAACCAAAGCCGCCATCGAGGAACACGAGCGCTTGCAGAAATATATCTTCCCCGATCTACGCATGGGTTTGCTCCACGGTCGAATGAAGGGGGAAGAAAAAGAAGATACCATGGCGCGTTTCGCCCGGGGCGACCTTGACATCCTCGTCTCGACCTCGGTGGTCGAGGTGGGCATCGACGTCCCCAACGCCACGGTGATGCTGATTGAAGGAGCGGAACGCTTCGGGCTGTCTCAGCTCCACCAATTTCGTGGCCGCGTCGGACGAGGTGAACACGCCTCGTACTGTCTCCTGGTCTCAGACTCGGTCACGCCCGAGGCCCAGGCCAGGCTCAAGACGATGGAGGAGACGGCCGATGGGTTCGTCCTGGCCGAAAAAGACCTGGAAATGCGCGGCCCGGGCGATTTCCTGGGAACCCGCCAATCCGGTTTACCCGACCTTCAGTTAGCCAGCATGAGCAATCTGAAACGCATCGAAGCGGCCCGAGAGGCAGCCCGGCGTTTCTTCGAAAGCGATCCCGAACTCGAAGCGCCGGAGAATCGTCTGTTAGCCGGCCGAGTCGCCCTTGTTTGGAAGGGAGAAGGAGAGATCAGTTGAAGCACATCGCCATCTACCCCGGAACGTTCGATCCCATACACCTCGGTCACGTGGATATTGCCATCCGAGGGGCCCGGATCTTCGATGAATTGATCGTCGCCGTATACGACCAGCCCTCCAAGCACCTGATGTTCACCATCGAGGAGCGCGTGGCGCTGGCACGCCAGGCTTTTACGGACCTGCCTAACGTGCGTGTAACACCCTACGGCGGCCTGACGGTCGATTTTGCCCGTGAGGTTGACGCACAAGCGATCGTCCGTGGACTCCGAGTCATCTCAGATTTCGAACTTGAATACCAAATGGCCTTGACCAATCGCCAACTTGCCCCAGAGATCGAGTTTGTATGTTTGATGACCCGTCAGTCCCACGCATTTCTGAGCTCCAGCATCGTCAAAGAGATCGCATTGCTGAAGGGCGACGTGAACAAGATGACGCCCCTCCACGTCAGGGCCGCCCTGGAACGAAAAAGGCTCGAACGAGAGAAAAACGACGAACCTATCCCATTAGTTTCACTGCGCGACTAAGCCCCGGAGGCCATTATGGATATTCTTCACTTAGTGGATCGATTAGAAGAGGTGATCAAGGAGGGCGCCCGCTTGCCCTTGGGCGCCCTACGGATGGTCGACGAACGACACGTCTGGCCGCTAATCGACCAAATGCGCATCTCTATCCCCGAAGAGGTACGCCAAGCCGAACGCACCATCCGGGAAAAAGACCGGACCATGGCCCAAACCCAGGAAGAAGCAGAACGCATCATCAATCTGGCCCGCAGCGAAGCAGCCAAGCTCAGCGCCGAACATGCCATCACACAACAAGCCAAGGAGCAGGCCGCCGCCCTCCTGGAACAGGCCGAACAAGAGGCGGAGAGCATCCGCAGCGGAGCCGACGAGTACGCCTTCGATATCCTCTGCAACCTGGAACAGGAACTCAAACGCGCGCTGTCTGTCATCGAGAACGGCATCCGTACCATCCAGATAGAACGTGAGGAAAAGTTCAGTCCATCGAACAGGGACGGGTCAGAAAAATAATCTAACGAAGCGCACCTTGACAGGTTGCGTGCTCCCTCCTATAATATACTTTCGTTGCGAGAAGCAACAGATCAAATCAGAGGGGTGCGTTTCATTTCATTTGAGGCCAAGTTTGTAGTAGATTTATCGCCGTAAAAGCGCGTACCACGAACAAGGCTTGAATCATTTGAAACACACCCAAATCAGAGAAAGGAGTGTGCATAACTATGGGAGCAGTACCAAAGCGAAGAATCTCGAAAGCCCGAGGGGGACATCGCCAGAGTCGCTGGAAACTAAAGGCGCCCCAGTTGAACAGATGCCCACAATGTGACGCGCCAGTGCGACCGCACCACGTCTGCCTCAGTTGTGGCACCTACCGGGGCGTACAGGTTCTCGAAATCGAAGAAGAATAATCCCGTTCAATCAGATGAGTCTAACCGCCTATTTATTTCCAGGGCAGGGTTCTCAATACGCAGGGATGGGGAGCGAATTATACGATCGCTATCCCGAAGCGCGCGTCGTCTTCGAGCGAGGAGATCAAATCCTGGGCCTGTCGCTATCAAAACTGTGTTGCGATGGGCCTGAAGAAACGTTGAACGACACGCGGAATACGCAACCCGCCATCCTGGCGAGCAGTTATGCGGCTTTGCGCGTGCTGAAAGCGAGGGATTTGCTCGCCGAAGCAGATTACGTCGCGGGACACAGTATGGGTGAGTTTAGCGCGCTGGTCGCCGCTGGCACCCTCACCTTCGAGGATGGGTTGAAGTTGGTGCGAACACGAGGTGAGTTGATGGCCCAGGCCGGCGAGACAAATCCCGGCGGCATGGCCGCCATACTCGGGCTAGAACGCCCCCTGGTGGAAACCATCTGCGAGATGGCCCGGGAACAAACCGGTGAATACGTGGGTATCGCCAACGACAACTGCCCGGGCCAACTGGTCATCTCGGGAGCCGTCTCGGCATTGGAACAGGCCATGACCGAGGCCAAAGAGCAGGGCGCCAAGCGCGTCATCCGGCTTGCCGTGAGCATCGCCGCTCATTCGCCCCTGATGCGTGAGGCCGCTGCCGAGTTCAACCGTTGTCTTGACGAGACGCCATTCCAGGAACCGCTCGTCCCGATTGTGGCCAATGCCACCGCCGGACCGCTCATCGATCCGGTCGACATTCGCGCGGCGCTGGGCAAACAACTGATCTCGCCCGTGCAGTGGACCGAGTCGATCCAGTGGATGCTAGAAAAAGGAGTATCTCGCTTCGTCGAAATTGGCCCGGACAAGGTGCTCACCGGCCTGGTGCGTCGCATAGACCGCCAAGTCGAAAGAGTATCCTCGGAGGAAATTCTAGCTTAGCGAAAGGAGGGAGTAGGCAATCATAAGCCTGCTCCCTTCCATCTTCTGAGTATCTGAGTAGAAGATCAGGTGTGGGCGAACAAAAGTACTCAAGCACCGCGTCAAGAAATGGAGACTTATGAACCTGAAGCAGAAAGTGGCCGTCGTCACCGGCGCCTCGCGCGGCATCGGTCGGGCGATTGCGTTGGAATTGGCCCGCCGGGGCACTCGTGTCGTCGTGAATTATCACCGCAGCGCTGAGGCCGCCGAAGATGTCGTGGAAGCTATCAAAAAGGCTGGTGGAGAAGCAATAGCCGTTCAGGCCGACGTCAGCGATTTCGAACAGGCCGGGCAACTGATCAAAACGGCCATAGACACCTATGGCCAGATCGATATCCTGGTCAACAACGCCGGCACGACCCGCGATCAATTGCTGATGTTGATGAAAGAGCAAGATTGGGACGACGTGATCCGCATCAACCTGAAAAGCGTGTTCAATTGTTGCAAGGCCGCCGCCCGCCCGATGGTCAAGAAGCGTCAAGGCCGCATCATCAACATCACGTCGGTCGTCGGTATCACAGGCCAGGCCGGACAAAGCAACTACGCCGCATCCAAGGCTGGTATCATCGGCTTCACCAAAAGTTTGGCCAAAGAGATCGGCCCGCGCCACATCACTGTCAACTGCATCGCGCCGGGCTTTATCCCCACCGATCTCACGATGGGCCAGCCGGAAGAATGGAAAGAGCAGATCATCGAGGCGACACCGCTGAGGCGTATGGGCCAGCCAGAAGAGATCGCCTACGCCGTCGCTTTCCTGGCCTCCGACGAAGCGGCCTTCATCACCGGCGAAGTGCTCTCCGTGGATGGCGGATTGATCACTTGATTCTCGATCCATCGGAAGGCGTGTGGAGTAACTGGGAAAAAGAGAGAAAAAAGGAACCGGATGGAAACAGAACCCAAGATCGGTAAAATCACCATCGCGCCAGAAGTGCTGGAAACCACTGCACGCCTCACGACGTTAGCCGTACCCGGTGTAGCTCGTCTCATCTCGCCGCCGGGCATGCACCGCTTCTTGCGTCAGGATGGCGTAAGAATTGAGATCATCGACAACGCCGTTCACGTGACGCTATACGTCGTGACCGAATCAGACGTCAACATGCTCAACGTTGGACGACAAATTCAAACGGAGGTCACCCGGGCCATTCAAGGTATGATCGGGATGAAGGTCCAATCAGTTGACGTATACGTCGAGGACGTTGCACGCTCAACAGAAAAGTAACTGAGACCCAATACGGTTTGAATAAGAGAAAGAAACCAAGTTCTCCAGAAAAACCTGGTTTCTGACAGCCTTCACCAAACGGTATTGAACTTAGGCCCTATCGCCAACGGAGGCGTTTCAATCGTGAGAGCCAGGCATCAAGCCCGCATCGTCGCTTTACAAGCCCTATACGAGATCGACTGCAGTGGTCATCTACCCGGCGTCGTCCTCGAGCAGCGAATTGCGGCCAATCGTTTATCGCAATCCACCAACGATTTCTGCCGCCATCTGGTGCGCGGCGTTCTGGCCCATCAAGAGACCCTAGATACGTTCATCCACCAACACGCCCCCGAATGGCCCCTGAAGCAAATGGCCTACATCGACCGCAATATCCTGCGTATGGCGATCTTCGAATTCGCCATTGATGGTCAAACCCCTGTCAAGGTCGCCATCAATGAGGCGGTCGAATTGGCCAAAACCTTTGGTTCTGATAGCGCTCCTCGCTTCATCAATGGCGTTTTGGGCACATTGGTCGATTATAAACAAAATATCGCCCAGGCAGCAATCGCCGATCAAGAGACTCTGAGTAAGGAGTAGATACGGTGAGCTTCCTACAAGTCGGTCCCCTCGAACTGATGCTCGTCCTGGCCATCGCCATCCTGGTCCTCGGCCCCCAACGCATGTTAGAGATCACCCGTACCCTGAGTCGCTGGTCCGCCCAACTACGTCGATTGTCCAACGAATTCACATCCGCCCTCCAGGACGACATTCTAGAAGCCGAAATCGATAAAAATCAAACGCCAAGAGAGCTGATCAATGAGCTCGTCGGCCCTATCGCCGACATCCAGGCTGATCTCCAAGCTATGGAGCAGGAAACGCGCCAAGCCATACAACAAATCGCCAGCAGCGAAGGGCGGCGTTTGCAACAAACCCACATCCAACCTGAGAAACAACCCAACGAGCCGGAAGAGCCATGAGACAAGACGACCCCTCCACCATGGGTTTACTCGAACATCTTGAGGAACTGCGCCAGCGGCTCATCTGGGCCATCATCGCCATCACCATGGGCACGCTCATCGGCGTCTTTCTCACCCAACCAGTGCTGCGGGCGTTGACCGCCCCATTGGGCGACCGGCTCCCGTTCGCCAGTTCGCCGACCACACCGCCGGCCGTCTTCATCAAGGTCGCCATCCTGATAGGCCTTGTCCTGGCCATGCCGGTCATCATGTACCAACTGTTTCAATTCTTGGCCCCCGGCCTCAAACCGAACGAGCGCCGCTACATCCTCATTGGCGCGCCGACCGCCGCGTTGAGCTTCGCCCTGGGCGTAATCTTCGCCGCCACGGTGTTGTTGCCGGCAGCTATCCCCTTTCTCCAGGGATTTTTACCCGGGATCGTCGAACAACGTTATTGCATCCACGAGTACATCTCCTTCG
>DSAR01000472.1 GCA_011046405.1 Chloroflexota bacterium
CGCCAGCATCCAGCATGCCGCGCACGTAACGCTCGTCGTCGTGGGCGCTGAGCGCCAGCACCTGCACCGACGGGCACAATCGCTCGATCTCCGCCGCCACCTGCGGCCCCTCGATGTCCGGCAGCTCGCAGTCGAGCACGCCCACATCCGGCGCCAGCTCCTCGACCAGCGCCAACGCCTCCTGGCCGTCCTCGGCCTCGGCCACCACGTCGATATCGGGTGCCCGCTCCAGCAGCACGCGCAGCCCGACGCGCACGGTCGGGTGGTCGTCGGCTAAAAGCACACGGATTGATTGATCCATCGCAGTCCCCTCGTGTTAAGTCCATTACTCCCGGCGCAGTAGGGCGTCGAATTCCTCGGCCGCGTCGAGCATGCGGCCCGGCTGGCGGGTCAGGCTAAAGTATTGCCATTGGGTATCGTGAGGAAAGTAGTCCATAAACCAACACAGCGCCTTCACCTGCGGCTCCTCGTCGATCACGTCCAGCGCCGCGCTCAGCCAGCCCTTGGGGTAGTTTTGCGCCGGGGGGATACCCTCGTCGGGCGCGAAGGTGTTGGTGGAGGTGACGTAGACCGGCAAGCCCCGCGTGGTGGGGTAGTCGTTGATGATTGCCAGCCAGTCCCGGTAGACGCGGAAACCGGCCTGGGCGCCGTCCCACGCCTCGCGTCTCAGGTCGATCCTCGGCTCGTCTGCTCGGTCCTGGCCCGCCATCTCCGGCGCGTCGGGGCGACCGGAAGCTTGCACAGCGAAACCATCCGGCGCGGCCAGCGGGATGCCCGCCGCTGCCTTGGCCCGCGCCGCTTCATCCAGCGCGTCTGCCAGGGTGTTGAAGTAGTTGAGCCAGGGCGCGTCGATGGCGTACGTCGACTCGCCGTCCTGCTCCCGGTTCCAGGGCTGCAGCGGGCCGACCAGCAGCCGTACCTGGGGATCCTCGGCCCGCATCACCTGGACGGCGTTGTCAGTGTGCGTCGCCTCCTCGCCGTAGCCATTGAAGACGCGGGCATACCATTCTGGCGTTACGCCCTGGGCATTGTAGCCGCTGCCCAGGAAGTAGGCGTAGACATCGTCCAGCCGCTCGTCCCGCGCCAGCCGCTGCACGTATTGCAGGTACTCGGTCAGCGCCAGTTGGTCGCCCTCCGCCGGCAGGCTCTGACCCTGGTCGTAGTCCACGCGCACCAGCACCCGCAACCCCTGCGCCGTGGCCCGCTGCACCCGCGCCGCCAGGTCGTCGATGCCCCAATGCGCCTCCCCGGCCAGGCGGGCGTAGGTCAGCTCCACGTCCCAGCCACTGCGCTCGCGCCAATCCCGCTCTGGATTGGCGAAGACGACGCCCAGTTTGGTCGGCGTCTGACCGGCGGGTTTTGACGGGGTCGCCGTCCCCACCGTGGTATGTGCTCGCGCGATGCAGCCGGTGTGGCAATCGTGATAGAAGATGATCTCAGCAGCCCCCTTTTCCGGGAACGTGAACGTCCACTTCCAGGTCCATGTGCCGCTGCGCCGCCGGGCGGGATTGATTGTCCAGTTCGCTTTTTGGATCGACTCACCATCGACGGTCAGTAGGACGTGGCTCCACGGCGCGTCGTCTGTGACCCAAAACGTCGTCTTCTGACCAGGCTGTGGCGAACTGGGATCGAGACGCATCTGGGGATAGCGTGTGGCGCTGCCTTTGGGGGCCAGGGTTACCTGTCCGGAGATCGGCAGCAGCCAGACTGCGCCGGTGAGGATCAGTGGGATGAGGAGCCACCACCAACGTTGCAAGCTGCGTTTCATATATTCTCTCCAAATTCATCTCGCCAACAACCGAAAATAGGCGCGGGGTCGAAAATCCTGTAAAATTACCTATTTCGGCATGATGGGCAGGACGAAACGTGCACAGACGCCCGTTTCCTTCCCCTCGACCTGGCTTTCGATGGTCAGTTCGCTCCTGTGACGGCGTAGGATCTCCTCTACCAGCGCCAGCCCCAGCCCGCTGCCTTCCACCTTCTGCGGTGCGGCGCGGTAGAAACGCCGTGTGACGTGAGGCAAATGTATGGCCGGGATGCCGGGGCCGGTGTCGCACACGGCGCATGCCACACTTTCTCCCTTCTGCTCTAGCGAGACCACGGCCTCGTCGCCGGGCCGACAATGTTTGATCACGTTGTCCAGCAGGTTGAGGAAGACCTGTGTCAACCGGTCCCGATCGCCAACCACCAGCGGTATAGGTGTATTGGCCTGTAGAGAGAACCCGATCCGTTGCTCCTCAGCCCGGGGCGCGATCTGGGAAAGCGCCTGTTCCACGACCGCCATCAGATCGACCGGCCGCCACTCAAGTTCGGCGCTGGTCTCCAGGCGTCCCAATTCTAACATCAAGCGCGTCATGCGGGCCATACGTTGCGCCTCGTCCTTCAACATCCGCAGCGACTGCTGGCGAATCTCATCGGAGACGTCGGAAAGCTGCAATATCTCGAGGTGGGTCAACATGCCAGCCAGTGGGGTGTGCAATTCGTGGGAAAGGCCGTTGAGTAGATAGCGAGAGGCTTCCTCGGCTCGCTTTTGCTCGGTGATGTCGAGCAGGAAGACGACGTCCCAGTCGCGCCATGGCGTGATCCACCAGCGGGCGACTTTACCCGAGGGCAATGGGAGGCTGCGATAGCGGCCGAGACTGATCTCCGTTCCTCTCGCCGCCGAGCGATCCTTTTGTAGTGTAGCGACCCAATCGGCCTCCGGCAAGGCGACGGGCGTGCTCAGGTCGAGCAGGCGGCGGGCGTAAGGGTTGGCGTAGCGGTAAGCGTCTGCGCCGTCCAAAATCAGCCAGCCGAAAGGCGCCCGTTCTAATACCGGCCCGGCGCCCTCAGGATCGAACGTCGCGGCCTCCTGCTGCCGTCGACGCCGCCGGTCTAGCCAGACGATCCAGGCAGCGACGGCCCCTATCAGGATGAATAAGCTCGAAAGCAAGCAACGTAGATCGATAATAAGCATAAGAATAATGTTTTTGAAATTCGAAGCCAAAATTCGTGTTATTTGTCCATTCGCGACATTCGTGACCCAGAGATGTCGGGTCATGAAGGCGTCTATTAGTGTAACAGAAAAGGGGGTGCTTGTCTAGCCTAACCTGGACGAGCCAGAGCCAATAATGGGCACGGACGGCACATTCTTGCTGATCGTGCAAGGTGATATTGGTTAGGCCCTGACAGTAGAGCCAGCGCCAGGCCGGACATACAATCTTACAGAGGAGAGACCGGAGTATGCGGATTGTGAGCCGGCGTGCGCGTCGGCTCAAGCAAGCCACACGAAACGATACGGTTCCAGCAGCAAATCTCTATCCGACGTGATTTCCTCTCCGGTGATCAGGTCCCTAAAAGTGTAACCCAGCCCGTACACGCGCAGTTCGTTAGCCGCGACCGTTTGCTCGCTTTCGATGAAGTTGGCCAGGATCAGCACCCGGTGCCCGGCGTGCCGGCGCACGTAACCGAAGACGTGGGGGTTCTGCAGATCGACGAAGGCCGTTTCTCCGACGGCGAAGGCGGGCGTCTCCTTCCGTACGTCGATCAACCGGCGGAGTTGGGCGTAGATGCGGTGTTCGATAGCGCCCTCTTCCCGGCGCCGGGCGAGTTTTTCCTCGTCGGCCTCGGGGCGATGGACCCAGCGGCTGTCGTCCGCCTTGGCGGGATCTTCCCGGTAGCCGTAATCGTTCAACACGCCGATCTCGTCGCCCAGGTAGATCAACGGAACGCCGCCGATACTGAGGATGACGCCGTGGATCAGCAGGATGCGCCGGATGGCGAGCTCGATTTCCTCCTCGTCCCCTGCCCGCAGCGCTTTCTCCAGTCCGGCCAGCGACGCACACGTCCCGGAGATGCGCATGTCCTTCGTCGCCGGATTGTATTGGAAAGGCAACCCACAGGCGAAACTGCCCTCGAACGCGCCGGTGTAGAAGGCGTTCAAGAATTGCCGGTGGTTGAAGCCGTTGATGTGCAATTCGGCGGCGTCCTCGTCGGAGAAGGTCCAGCCGATGTCGTCGTGGCAGCGGACGTAATTGACCCAGGTGCAGCGCTCGTCGATCTGGAAGCGTTTTTGCATCGAGTGGCGGAGCAGGCGCACCTCGCGGGTGGCCAGTGTCTCCCACAACAGGGCCATGAGTAAGGGATTGTAGGAAAGCTGACATTCTTCAGGGTCGATGTAGCGGGCGACCTCGTCGGGGTGCACGATGGCCTCCGACTTGAACAGCAGGGCGGGCGCGGCGATGCGGGCCACCGCGTTGTAGGCCTGGATTAGGTGGTGGGCCTCGGGCAGATTCTCGCAGTTGGTGCCCAAGCGCTTCCAGGTGAAGGCGACGGCGTCGAGACGCAGGACTTCGACGCCGATGTTGGCCAGGAAGAGCATCTCCTCCGCCATGCGGTTGAAGACCATCGGGTTGGCGTAATTGAGGTCCCACTGGTAGCTGTGGAAGGTCGTCCAGACCCACTGGTCGATCTCGGGGAAGTAGGTGAAGGCGCCGGGATGTTCGTCGGGGAAGATCTCGCGCAGGTGGGCGTCGTAGGCGTCCGGCATGGTCCGGTCGGGGAACATCCGGTAATTTTCCTGATAATCGGGATCGCTGGCCTTCGCCTGCATGGCCCACCGGTGCTCGTCGGCGGTGTGGTTGAAGACGAAATCAAGGACCAGGCTGATGCCTTGCTGGCGCAGTTCGACGGCCAACTGGCGCAACTCGTCCATCGAACCGAGGGCCGGGTTGACCTCGCGATAACTGCTGACGGCGTATCCTCCGTCGTTCTCTCCTTCGGGCACTTTGTACAGGGGCATGAGATGCAGATAAGTCAGCCCCAGTTCCTTGAAGTAGGGGATTTTCTCGCGGATGCCGTCCAGGTCGCCGGCGAAACGATCGACGTAACAGACGCCGCCCATCACCTGCTCCGATTGATGCCACAGTGGATCCGCCTCGCGGGCCACGTCAAGGGCCTTGAGTTCCGGCGGGCGGTCGATCCACGCCTGGGCCATGATGAGCAGCAGTTCCTCCAGGTGGTAGAAGAAGTCATAGTGATCCCGGTAGAGGCTGAGGTACAGGCGGAACAGGCGGGGGAAATGGGTTTCCAGGCGCTCCCAGAAAGCGGGCGCGGATTTCTCAAAGGCGACACGCGCCTCCAAGCGGCGGCTCAGGCGGCGGAAGGAGCGTTCGGTGTGTCGTTCTAGCCATTCGGCGTCATATAGATCCATTGTCAACCAGGCTATGTATAAACTGATCGACCTGTCGAGCGGCGGGCAGGGCCGGGATTGCGCCCCGGCGGGTCGTCGTGAGGGCGCCGACCGCGTTGGCGTAGCGGCAGAGCGTGCGCAAGTGAGCCTCACTTGGCCCATCATCGAAAATCGAGATCATATCAACCGGCGCATACTCAAGCAGTCCCTTGAGCAGCCCGGCGACGAAGCCATCGCCGGCCCCGGTCGTGTCCACCGCCCTGACCGGGAAACCGCCGACCTGGCCCGCGAAGTCGGCCGTCGCGTAGCGACAGCCGGCCTTCCCCAGGGTGACGATCAGCAGGCGCAGGTCAGGGTGCCAGAGTTGCTCGACCGCCTCGTCGAAATCGTCGGTCCCGGCCAGGAAGGCCAGTTCTTCCTCGCTGACCTTGATCACCTGGGCCAGCGGCCAGCCCCGCATGATGCCCTCGCGGGCGGCCTGGGCGCTGGCCCACAGGTTGAGCCGCAGGTTGGGGTCGTAGGAGATCAGTAGACCAGCCTCCCGGGCCGTCTCGACGGCGTGCAGGGTGGCCCCTCGGACCGGGTCGTCGATCAGGCTGATGGAGCCGTAATGGAAGATGCGCCCGTCGCGGATGTATGCCTCGTCTACCTCCGCTGGCGTGTACAGCATATCGGCGCTGGGATGGCGGTAGAACATGAACTCCCGTTCACCGTCGGCGCGCAGGGAGACGAAGGCCAACGCGGTGCGCGCCTCGGCGGAAAAGCGCAGGGCAGCGGTGTCCACGCCGGCGTCCCGGAGCGTCTGGGCCAGGAAGTGGCCGAAGGCGTCGTCACCCACCTTGCCCATAAAGCCGGCCGATTTGCCTAATTTGGCCAGGCCCGCCGCGACGTTGGCCGGCGCGCCGCCGGGCGCTTTCTCGAAGGCCGGTGCCTCGCTCAGCGGGACGCCGGAGACGGTCGACACGAAATCGATCAACAACTCGCCCAGGGCGATTACTTCGGGCATGTTGTGTTCTCTTTCTTGTTGAGAGACTATTAAAAAATTCGCTCAGAGGCCCGTCCTCGGGCCAATTAGCGCCCCGGGACGGTGGCTAGAGCAATTATTTAGGGTGTGTTTCATTTCATTTGGGGCCAAGCTCGTAGTAGGCGATTGATCGCCGTAAAAGCGCGCTGAAGCGTGTACTACGAACAAGTCCCTCTGTGTTCTTTACCGTTACGCTCCCCGCATCTGGTTGAACAAGCGCAGATAATCGGCCAGGTGATGGGGCGAAAGGAAGTGCTGGCGCACGTGCTCGCGTCCGGCGTTGCCCATCTGCGCCCTTTCGTTGGGATGTTGCAGGAGATAGAGCGTCTTTTCCGCGCATTCCTCGACCGTATCGACCAGGAAACCGGTCTCGCCGTCTAGGATCTGAAGCGGGATGCCGCCGACGTTGCCGCCCACGACCGGCACCCCCTTCCACAGCGCCTCGGTGACGACCAGGCCGAAACCCTCGCGGGTCGATTTCTGGATCACCACGTCGCTGACCGTCTGGAAGGCGTCCACCTCCAACGCGCCGACGCCGTGGAAATTGTGCAGAATGTGGATGTTGAAGTCTTCGCCGGCGTGCCGGATGGTCTTGTCCAGGTAGGACCATCCCTCCGGGTCATCGGAGGCCATCGAACCGACCAGGGCCAGCTGGACCTCGGGCATCTGCTCCTTGACGATCCGGTAGGCGTCAATCACACCTAAGGGGTCTTTCCAGGGGTCGAAGCGGCTGACCTGGGTGATGAGGGGGCGGTCTACGTCGATACCGAAGCGCTTCACAATATCTCGCGCCCGTTCCATCGCGATGGGCACGTTCTTCGGCGAGAGGGGATCGATCCGCGGTGGGATGATGGCCAAGTGCTCGAAGGAGACCCCCGGCCCCACGTATTGTTCCATCGTGAAGATACCCGCCTCGTACGCGTTGATATAAGGTGCGAAGAAATCCCAGTAGGCGGGATTGGGATGTGAGGTATCGATGTGGCAACGCCAGGCCCAGTGATCGCCCCCCTTCCCCTCGGTGTAGTGCAACATAGCGGCCGGTTGTGGGTCGTGGATGACGACGAAATCGTAATCCCCCTCGAAGTACTGGGCGTTCATCTCGTTGTAGCGGCGCCAGATATCCTTCATCTCATCGGTGAACGGGACGACCATCCCCTGCAACCCGTTGTGGCAAATCTTGGTCACGGTGTAGAATTCGTCCGCTCCCTGGATAACCTGCCACTCGGTCTCGATTCCTACGTCGTTCATCAACGGTGCCAGCGTGTAGAGCATCTCCGCCACGCCGCCACCAAAGGCCGTGGCGTTGACGTGCACCACCCGCGCGCCTTCCAGCGGTTTGGCCAGGGCTTTGATCTCGGCGATGACCTCGTCGCCCACGATCAGTTGGTAATCGTCGAGTTGTTTCGGATCAAATTTAACTTTTTGCAACATCATTCGAACTCCTTGTTGGTAGTGCCAGACATCTAAGTTTTCGCTCTTTTTCCCATCTCCACCTGCCCCAGGTAAATGAGGGATTCCAGATCGTCGATTTCATCTGGGACGTAGCGGGATACGACCTCCCGCACCCGCTCCAACTCCTCCTTGGAAGCCAGGCCTAGCATCCTCGTCAAGTCGCCAAAGTCTTGGCCGCGAGAAGCAGCCATCTTCATCAACACCAAGAACGGAAGGTCCAAAACAGGGTAGCCTGCCGGATCCTTTCGCGGATGAGCCAAAGCCTCATCCATCCAGGGATAATCACCCAGAATCACATCCAACTCCACGCCCTCAGGCGAACGGGCTAAAAAGCCAGGAATAGATAGAGTCGAGACGCGGCGATATCCCGCAGCCTCCAACCGCTCCCAAACTTTATCACTGTCCTGGCGGTGTATTAGGATGTCCAGATCGTTGGTGGCTCGCTCTGGCATATAAGCGCGGGTGGCAACCCCACCGACAATGGCCCAGGGAATGCCCTTGAGAATAGGCCGCAGATCAGGCCAGGGGTACATAGCCGTCCTCCTTTGCAGAGACTCAGGGGCGCTGCCAGTGCCTGGCTTGATACGCCGCTCACACATATTGATCATGATGCGCCGCCGCCGGGCTGGGGTCAGACGGCCGTCCGGGGCGACGGTGGCAATCGCCTGTGGAATGTCCTGGGGAGACTCTTCGGGTTTCATCGGATTATTTGTGACCGCGCAGACGAAAAGCTAATTGGCATTTAAGTCACCGCTTGCATTTTTCTGTAGCTTGTGAGCAAGCCTTGTAGGGGCATCCGCGCCTGCTCGCTGACTAGCGGGCTAGGTAGCTTGGACAAGACCTGATAGGTTTTGCAGAACTCGCTTTTTAGAGTCCAAATTGCTTTTTGTCCAAACTGATTTCAGTCTAACGGTGCTTCTGTAAACCTGTCATGTCTGTGGCGATGCAAAGTGCGTTGCACCGTGCAATTTATGGACGAAGGCTAGTTGATGTCGCCTGAGGATATTGAAGCAGTATCGTCAGAACGATGCCTGTCATCACGCCCGGCATGACCCCAGAGAGTATGAATCCGGGCAGCAGACCCAGCCCGGTCGCCCAGGCGAGGGGGCTGACGATGATCCACCAGCCCGCCCACTGCACCTCGCGCCGCAGCACGAGCCACTGGGCCACACCGACGGTGGTTCCGAGCACCAGGCCAGCCAGCAAACGGGAATCCCAGGGAACGACGAGCATAGCGATGGCCCAGCCGGTCATCCATCCCCCGGCGCCGGCGAGAATCCACCGGCCGCTTTTGCCGATTTGATGTTGTAGCGTCACCCATTGCAGAACACTGATGAAGATTCCAGAGGCCGCCAGGCCGATCGGCGGTATAAGAAGTGCGCCCAGGACCCAGCCCACCGTCGTGACCACCATCCACTGCAACAAAAAACCCCAATCGAAAGAGAACGCGTCACGTCGTCGGTCCTTCAACCTTCAACCCCCAACCTTCAACCTTGAACCCTCTATCCCTTCACCGAACCTGCCAGCAGGCCACGGACGAAGTAGCGCTGTAGGGAGAAGAAGACGAGCAGCGGCAGGAACATCGTGATGAAAGCGCCAGCTGTCAGTAAGTGCCAATCCTGTCCCCGGCTGCCCACGATGTTGGCCAGGCGCATCGTCACCACCTGGAAATCCGGGTTGCCGCCCAGGAACACCAGGGCCACCAGATAATCGTTCCACACCCACAGGAATTGGAAGATGGCGAAGGAGGCCAGTGCCGGTGTCGAAAGCGGCAAGATCAACCGGGTGAAGACGGTGAAGTGAGATGCGCCGTCGATGAAGGCCGATTCCAGCGTCTCGCGAGGCAGAGTGCTGATGTAATTGAACAGCAGGTAAGTGGCTAGTGGTAAGCCGAAGCCGGTATGGGCCAGCCAGATCGCCAGGAAGGTGCCGTTCAGTTCCACCCTCCGGTAGAATTGGAGCAGCGGCACCAGGGCTACCTGGAGTGGAACGACCAACAGAGCCACCACTATGACGAATGCCACGCGGCGCCCGGGGAATTTCATCCAGGCGAAACCATAGGCTGCGAAAGCCGCGATCAGGATCGGGATCACGGTGGAGGGAATAGAGACGGCCAGACTGTTGAAGAGCGCGCCCGAGAAGTTATCGCCGGGGATGATCTCCACGCTTCCGTCCGGACGCTGGTACTCGAAATCCTTTCCTACCAGTACCTGCTGGTAGTTTTTCAGGGAGAAATCCCAATTCACGGCCCATGTCTTCTCCTGGATCTCTATACGCCCGATGCGCCAGTTCCCGACCCATTGGACGCGCTTTCCATCTGGCGTCTCGATACCCTCGCGTAATTCGTCGAACGTCGTTTTCAAACCCGCTACCTCTATGATTCTATTTTCCTCATCAACCACAGCGCCTGACTCTCGAGGCTCGATTCTCTCGTCGAGAATCCAGGTTTTGTGCGGGAAGATGGTCCACCATCCAGTTGTTCGAATCGCGGTGCGATCACGGAATGACGAGACCAGGACGCCGACGATGGGAATCATCCAGATCAAGACCAATAGCGCGAGAATGCCATTGACTAAAATCGGTCCGCGGAGTCTTTGTAACCGTTTCATGTTAGAACGCCTCCTGTTCTCCGAATTGGCGGAGGTTGTAGATCATCACCGGGATCACGGCGAGGAACAGCACGATGGCGATGGCCGCGCCATAGCCAGCGTTGCGGTTGGTGAAGGATTGACGATAGAACTGCGTGGCAATCACGCCTGTTCCAAACTGTCCCCCGGTCATCACCCACACCACATCGAAGATCTTCAGGGTGAAGATGAGGATTGTCGTCGTGACGGTGATGATGGTGCCCATAATGTACGGGATCATGATGCGGAAGAAGACTTGTATCTCGCTGGCGCCGTCGACGCGCGCGGCCTCCAATAGTTCCCCAGGAATTCCCTTGAGTGCGGCCGAGAACAGCGTCATCGCATAACCGGCTTGCAGCCAGATGACGATCACGACCAGGAAAATGTTGTTCCAGGGCCTGATGGCCGTGTAGGCGGTCCATGCTTGGGATTGACCGCCTAACCCAACCACAATCGCGTTTAGAAGACCGATTTGCGGAACATTGACCGGTTTCACCTCGTAGATGAAGTTCCAGATGACGCTGGCGCCGACGAACGAGATGGCCATTGGCATAAAGATGAGTGACTTGGCGACACGCTCGAACTTGCTTCGATCCGCCAAGATGGCGACGAGCAGGCCAAAGATCACGGTCAGTGGTGTGGCGATGCCGATCCAGAATACGATGTTATTGCGAAACGCCTCGCGCATCAGACGCTCGGTGAAAACTGCGACGTAATTGGCTATACCGACGAAATTGCCTCCCCCCGGCCCGTCACGGCCGTAGAGGCTGATGTAGAACGTGCGCACCGTGGGCCAGGCTAGATACCAGGCCAGGATCGCCAGGGCCGGTCCGACGAAGATGAAGGGCTGCAGCCGCGCGCTCCATTGATCTGGAAGCAACCCGACGAGCCAATTGAAAATCCAGTAGAGCATGGCCACGCCGCCCACACCCCATACGATGGCTATCAGGGAGATCAACCACTTGGGCGCATCCCCCGCCCGTAGAAAGACAAAGCCGTAGTAGAGGATGATGAAGGCAACGAGAGGTATCAGGATAGCCAGGAATACGCGTAGAACGGTGATCCCAATTCTGCCAACCAGACCCAGCTCTCGGTCGTCAAATTCACTAAAAAACCCCATCGCTCATACTCCTTTACCCGAGTGAGAAAGGCATCTTCTCAAAAGGTTGGGGGAAAAGCAGGGCGAAATGCGTGCAACCGCGCGAGCGTGCTCGCGATGTTGCTTGTGCCTTAACGCCAGTTTGTTGAGATGATACCTTCTCGATACGTTGGGTGTGTACGTTGGGCTGCCAGCCGACTAAGGCTGGCAGCCCAACATCAAGCATCAATCGATTGTCATTACCTTGGCCAGGAAGCGTCGATCTCGGCGAGCACGGTGTCCAGGTCGGCCGCGCCGGAGACCCAGTCGGTCATCCCTTTCCAGAAGGAGCCGCCGCCTACCTCGCCCGGCATCAGGTCAGAACCGTCGAAGCGGAAACTGGTCGCCTCGTTCACTAACTCGGCGATGCCTCGCTCCAACTCGACGCCGTACATATCCGGGGTCGCTTTGGCATGCGCCGCCAACGCGCCGCCGGCGTCCAGGAACCCGGAGGCTGACTGCGGGACGGTGAAATACTCCATCAACGCGCGCACCTCGGGCC
>DSAR01000213.1 GCA_011046405.1 Chloroflexota bacterium
CAAAGTCGGCCTACGCCGACTATAAACTAACCTGCGAAGGCAGGTTTTGCAGTGCGTGATTTTTACGCGCTGTAGCCACGCGGTTTTAACCGCTGTGCGCTGTAATGTGCCATTGTCAAAGTATGATCGTTGGACGTTAAAAACTGGTTCTTTGGGATTTCCGCGGTGAGAGATTAGCCACGAATTGACACGAAAAACCTAAAGATTAGCGACAATTCGTGTAATTCGTGGCGAAAAATTGACCGCTCGCCAAGCCAACCATGCGAACTACCAGAGAGCCTAAAAACTGAATAGGGCTTAACCGATAGAATCCTTGCATGGCGAGCAAGAATTTGCTGTCGGTATCCTTTATGGGTATCATCTCAATAAACCGGGGCAAACTCGCTCGGGCCGGTCTCCTGACCGTGCCCGCTGTGGCTCGGTCGGGAGACCGGCCACAGCTCCCCAACTTATTGAGAAGATACCTTTATTAGATCTGGCTTGACAAGGCGCCTGATTTGAGTTAAAATAATAACGGTCGAATAAAATAACGACCGTTACAAAAACAAACCTATCAGGGAGGGACAATGGCTCAAACACAACATCTCGTCTTGCGCATCGTGGCCCAGCGCGGCGAAATCAGCAGCGGCGATCTTTCGGACGTGGGGCAGAAGTTTGGCCTGTCAGCCGACGCCGTTCGCTCGGCGGCCAACCGGATGGCCCGGGAAGGACTCCTGGACAAGGTCGGGCGCGGGCGCGGCAACGTGCAGTACCGGGTCGGCCCACAGGGCCAGGCCATCATCGACCGTTTCGTCGCCAAGATCCACCGCTGGCACGCGGCCCTGGAGGGGTTCCTGACCTGGGACGGGCGCTGGTTGGTGGTGACCTTCAGCGTGCCGGAAGAGCAGCGCGGGAAGCGAGACGCCTTCCGCGCCCAGTTGACCGACCTGGGCTTCGGCCTGCTGACGT
Source organism: Chloroflexota bacterium (assembly GCA_011046405.1). Lineage (GTDB taxonomy): Bacteria > Chloroflexota > Anaerolineae > B4-G1 > B4-G1 > DSAR01. Next base: position 949 of record DSAR01000213.1, read on the forward strand.
CCAGCGTGTGGGTCTCGCCTTTCGATTACGCGGAGGGGGTCGTGGCGTCGGCCCAGGCCCTGGCCATTGAGGATTGGGTCGCGCTGTTGCGATGCCAGCGCATCTGGATGCCGGGAGTCGACGACGGCGTCGCGTTGGTCCGGCGAATATGGGACCTGGAGACGCTGGGCAACCGGTACCGGGACCTCAACCGGCGGACCGAGGCGTTGCAGGCGTCGTTGGGGCAGATTAAACAAGGGCAAGCCATCGATCTCGAAAAGCTCTTTTTCGAGGCCATGAACCTGCAGAACGAGCTGTTGGAGATCATCTTCGACGAGGATCCCTTTCTGCCGATCGATCTGTTGCCGGCCGACTGGCCCAGTCAACGGACTCACCATCTGATCCACGACATCAGTCGCGCCGTCGCCAAGTTGGAGGTGGCCGCGGACGAGCGCTATCACTACCTGTTCCACCTGCTGCGGGATATGGAGGTGCTGGAGGTGTTCCTGGCGGAGGATGAGGAAGTGGGTTTCCATTGGCCGGACCAGGAGGCGGGACGATGAGCGAACTGCTGGCGATGGCGCGCAAGGAGTTTCGGCACATATTGCGAGACCCCTGGCTTTTGACCACGATCACCGTGGGAGCTGTGCTGCTGATCATGCTGATGTCCTACACGCTCTCGACCGATGTCGAGCAGGTCCCGATCGCCGTCGTGGATAGCGATCGCAGTGCACAGTCGCGGGCCTACTTGCAGAGTTTTGGCCACGACGATTTTTTCGATCTGGCCTACTGGCCGCGGAGTGCAGAGGAGGCCCTCGAACACCTGCGGCTGGGCGAGGCCCATGGCGCGGTCATCGTGCCAGCCGGATTTGCTAACGCAACTCTGCGGGGAGAGAAGGCCACCGTGCAAATCGTCGTCGATGGCACCGAGCCCAGCGTCGCTGCCCAGATTCTGGGCCATGTCAAGGCGCTCTCGGCGAAGCACTCGATAGAGCTCCTGGAAAAACAGTTGGATAGGGCCGGACTCTCATCAAGAGACGATGCGCGCGCGTTCGAGTTCCGTATTCGCACGCTCTACAACGCCAATCTCAAAGAGATCAACAGCATTCTGCCAGGCCTGATGGCGCTTTCCCTGTCGATGCCGACGATTGCCGCCGCCCTATCCCTGGCGCGGGAGCGGGAGACGGGCACGCTGGAAAGCCTGATCGCTACACCCATGCGGCGGTATCAGTTGCTGGCGGGCAAGATGATCCCTTATCTACTGGTCGGGCTGCTGGACGTGCTGCTTTTTGCCGGAATTGGGTTATTTGCCTTTGACGTGCCATTTCGGGGTCGCCTGCTGGATCTGATCATATTCTCTGGCCTTTTTCTCTTTGCCAATCTGGGCATCAGCCTGTTGATCTCTGGCCTGGTTCGCACGCAGATGGCTGCCCTGATCAGCGCCGGGTTCATACTCACGCTGCCGGTGATCAACGAGTCCGGGTTGTTTCGCCCGCTCTATGCCATGCCACCTGGTGCGCGGACACAGGCCCTGCTCTGGCCGGCGACTCATTACGTCAAGATTGCACGCGGGATCTTTTTGAAAGGCGTGGGCGCACGCATCTTGTTGCCCAATGGGCTCTTTTTATTGGCCTTTGGCCTGGTTTTGAACGGCCTGTCCGTGTGGCGTTTCAAGAAAAAGCTTTCTTGAGTGAGGGGAAGAGAGATGATCTATCGCATTGGCAATATGCTCTGGAAAGAAGCTGTCCAGTTCTTGCGCTACCGGTTGTTGCTGATCTTTGTGCTGGGTTTTCCGATTTTCAACCTCGTGTCGGCCGCGGGGTCTATTGGCGAGGGCATCAAGCACATCCCCACGGCGGTCTATGACCAGGACACCAGCCCGGACAGCCGTCGGCTGGTGCGCATGCTGGACAACTCACGTTACTTTGCCCCGGAATATGGCGTCGACAGCCAGGCTGAGTTGGAACAGTTGTTGGAAAAAGGCGACGTGAAGGTAGGGATATTCGTCCCCCACGATTTCGGCGCCGCGTTGATGTCGGCGGACAGGGAAGCGGCCGCTCAAGTCCTACTGGATGGCAGCGAGACGAGCACAGCCCTGCTGGCGCAGGTCTACCTGGAAGAGACGGCTTATGCGTACGTGCAGCAAACGCTGGAACGAACGTCGGAGGGCGGCGCGATGGCAAGCGCATTGGAGCAGGTGGACGCCCGTTCGCGGGTCTGGTTCAACGAGGATCTGAGCAACAAGACCCTCGACCTGCCGGACGAACTGGCCGATTCATTGGTGCTGCTGGCCATTTTCGTCCCTGCGCTCCTCATCACCCGCGAGCGGGAGGCAGGCACCTTGGAACATCTATTTGTCACGCCCATACGCCCCATCGAACTGATTGTGGGCAAAGGGCTGTTGGCCTTCATCGTGGCCTACCTGGGATTTCTGGGCATGCTGGCGCTGTTGCTCTTTCATTTTCAAATCCCAATGCAGGGTTCGCTAGCTTTGTTGATCGGCTTGACGGGTTACTACATTTTGGTCGAGATGGGATGGGGGCTGCTGATCTCGACTATCACCCGGACGCAGGGACAGAGTCTTATGGCGGCCTATATCCTGTGTATCGTGCAGATCATTTTTTCCGGTCGCATTTTACCGGTGGCATACATGCCCCAGGTGACCCAGGCTACGTCTCTGGTAATGCCTAACCGGCACTACACCACCATCTTGCGGGGTATCATGCTCAAGGATTATGCACTGGGCGACTTGTGGTCGCCGGTGATCGCGCTGGGAATGTTGGGCCTGGCTCTCTACGCCATCGCCGCACTGAGGCTGCAGAAGCACTTGGATTGAGCGAATCAGCGAGTCAGCGAATCAGCGAATCAGCGATTGAGATGGGAGCGTTTCTTTTCGTTCGTAGTAGGCGCTTTAGCGCCGTGAAAGTGCGCAGAGGAGAGCATAATCACGTGGAAGAGGACAGACGTTTATGACCAATGACAAGATCGTTATCGAGACAAACAACCTGGTCAAGCGCTTCAAGAAGATCACGGCCGTTGATGGCTTGGACCTGGCGATTAGTCGAGGTGAGATTTTCGGCCTGCTGGGGCCCGACGGCGCGGGCAAGACAACGACGATCCGCATGCTGTGCGCGATCATGGACCCCGACGAGGGGAGCGCCCAGGTAGCAGGCTTCGACACGGTCAAGGAATCGGAGGCGATCAAGGCGCGCATCGGCTACATGCCGCAGCAGTTCTCGCTCTACGGCGACCTGACGGTGATGGAGAATCTGATCTTTTTCGCCGACATCTTCCAGGTCTCGCGAAAGGAGCGTAAGGAACGCATCGGTCAACTGTTGGGATTCGCCCGGCTGACACAATTCAAGGACCGGCGGGCGGTGCATCTTTCCGGCGGTATGCAAAAGAAGCTGGCGCTGGCCTGCACGCTGATCCACCAACCGGAGATCATCTTCCTCGACGAGCCGACGACCGGCGTGGACCCGGTCTCGCGGCGGGAGTTCTGGGACATCCTGGCCAATTTGCACCTGGAGGGCGTGACGCTCTTCGTCAGCACGCCCTACATGGACGAGGCGGAACGATGCTCGCGGGCGGCGCTGATGTTTGAGGGAGACGTCATCGTGTGCGACGAGCCAGAGGCGATCAAGGGACTGGTGGAGGGGGAATTGTTGGCGCTGCGGCCCGAGCGCTTGCGCGAGGCCAGCCGCTTGATCGAGAAACGCCCTGGGGTGCGGGAGGTGCAGACGTACGGCGACCTGCTCCACGTGTTCGTGGACGACGCCGAGCGACGCGCGCCAGAACTCCGGGAGGCGTTGAAGCAAGTCGATATTGGGATTCACGAGATGCGCCAGACGCGCCCCCGGATGGAAGAGGCCTTCATCTCGCTCATCCGTGAACGGGTGGAGGAAAGATAATGGGAGATTGGTGATTGTGAGTGAATACGCTGTTCAAGTGGACGATCTGACCAAGACATTCGGCGATTTTACCGCCGTCGATGGCGTGACGTTCAACATCCGGCGCGGAGAGATCTTCGGTTTCCTGGGGCCCAACGGCGCAGGCAAAACGACGACGATCCGCATGTTGTTATGCCTGTTGCGCCCCACGGCGGGCCGGGCGACGGTGCTGGGCTACGACATCGTCCGCCAGCCGGAGGAGATACGCCGGCGCATCGGGTACATGTCCCAGCGCTTCAGCCTGTACGAGGACCTGACGGTGAGCGAGAACCTGAACTTCTACGGGCGAACCTATGGGGTGCGCGGCGAGAGCCTGCGCCAACGGAAACAATTTGCAGTCCAGATGGCGGGGCTGGAAGGGCGCGAGCGAGAATTGACGCGCAACCTCGCCGGCGGCTGGAAACAGCGCCTGGCCCTGGGGGCGGCGATCCTCCACGAGCCGGATATGCTTTTCCTGGACGAGCCGACGGCCGGGGTGGACCCCATCTCCCGGCGGACTTTCTGGGACTTGCTGTACCGGCTGGCCGAGGAGGAAACGACGGTTTTCGTCACCACCCATTACATGGACGAGGCGGAGCATTGCCAGGAGCTGGCCTTCATCCACCAGGGACACATCATTGCCCACGGTTCGCCGGAGGAGATCAAAGTGAACACAATGCGCGGCCAGGTCCTGGAGGTCGACTGCGACCGGCCCGACGTGGCGATGGTTGTGTTGCAGGAAATGGATCTTTTCGAGGAGGTCGCCCTGTACGGGGCATTGATTCACGTGGTGGCCCAGGACATCGGCCACTACGAAACACGTATCGAGCGGGCGTTGGCCGACGTGGACGTACACGTGCAGGCGATGGACGTGATCGCGCCATCGTTGGAGGACGTGTTTATCTCCAGCGTTCGAAATTACGACAATACACAGGAGTGAGTGATGAACCGAAAGCGAATACTAGCAATTGGCATCGTTGTCTTGCTCGTCGCCGGGATCGTGGGCGCCGGGTTCTACTTCTCGGCCAATCCGGCGGTGTGGCAGGACATCTTGACCCAGGTGGGCGTGGCCAAGGCGGAGTCGGACGGGTTGACTGCCTCGGGTTTCATTGAGGCCGAGGAGGTGACGGTCGCCCCGGAACTGGGCGGGCGCGTGACGGAGTTATTGATCGAGGAGGGCGAGGAAGTCGAGGCCGGGCAGGTATTAGTGATACTGGATAGCACCCTGCTGGACGCCCAGGTCGAGATCGCCCAGGCGGCGCTAGAAATGACCGAGGCGGAATTGGCCCAGGCCAAGGCGGGGGTGCGCGAGGAGCGCATTCGCCGGGCCGAGGCGGAATTGGCCCAGGCCCAGGCCGGGCGCGACGGCGCCTACCAGGCCTGGCAAGACCTCCTCGCCATCCGGGATAATCCCCAGGACCTGAAGGTACAGATCGCCCAGGCCGAGGCCCAGGCAGCGGCCGCCGAGGCAGGCCTGGCCCAGGCGGTGGCCATGAAGGACGCGGCGGAGATTGCGCACGAGAATTTCTGGGACGCCAAGGAGGAACTGTCGGAGGCCAGGGAAGAAATCGAGGAATTGGAGGAATTGTGTGAAGAGCACCCTTACCTGCCGATGTGCCCTCCGCCGTCGCTGCCAGGGATGCCACTCGATTTTCACCTGATCCCCAACAACTATTGGAAGGCCTGGGTGGGCGTCAACGCGGCCCAGGCCGGGTTGGATGGGGCGCGGGCGGCCCTGGGCCGGCTCTACGCCATGCGGGATAATCCCCAGCAATTAAACGCGCAGATAGACGCGGCCAAGACCGAGTACCGGGCGGCCGAAACAGCCGTGGCAATGGCCGAGGCCCAGCTAGAGGCGCTGCAGGCCGGCGCGACGGCAGAGGAAATCGCCATCGTCGAGGCCCAGGTCGATCAAGCCAAGGCCTCGCTCAACTCCTTGCTCGTGCAGCGCAAGAAACAGACCATCGCGGCGCCCGTGAGCGGCGTGGTCCTGGGATTGAGTATTCACGAGGGAGAGTTGGCCGCACCAGGCCGGACGATGCTCACCCTGGGCAATCTGGACGAGGTGATGCTGACCATCTACGTGCCGGTTAACAAGCTCGGCTGGGTACGCATTGGACAGACGGTCGAGGTACAGGTGGATAGTTTCCCCAATCGTGTTTTTGAGGGCGTGGTGCTCGCCATCGCCGACAAGGCCGAGTTCACGCCCCGCAACGTGCAGACCCAGGAAGAACGGGTGAACATGGTCTTCGCGGTAGATGTGAGCATACCCAACCCCGATCACGCCCTCATGCCCGGCGTACCGGCTGATGCCGTGATTATTACCGAGGAGCAGTAAAGATGCAACGAATAGCGAATAGTGAATGGCGAATGATCAGATTGATAGCCGGCGGGTTGGCGCTTGTTCTTCTTTTGCTTGGATGTGCGAGTGAAACGGCCAATGGAACGATCACGGCCTCCGGTTTCATCGAGGGGAAAGAAGTGACCATCGCCTCGCAGGTCTCCGGGCGAATCGCCGAGATGCGGGTGAACCGGGGCGACGAGGTGCGGGCGGGCGATGTGCTGGTCCAGCTGGATGACGCGGTGCTCCAGAGCCAGCGCCTGGAGGTGGAATCGGGCGTGGCGGCGGCCGAGGCCAACCTGGCACGGGTGCTGGCCGGCGCGCGCCCGGAGGAAGTCGCGGTCGCCAGGGCGGCGCTTTCTCAGGCTGAGGCTCGGTTGGAGGGCGCGAAGCAGGCGGTCGTCAACGCCCGGGACGTGATCAGCAAACCACTGACGTTGGAAACCGAGATCGCGGCGGCTCGGACCCAGGTGAAACTGGCCGAGCAGGACGTGGAGATGGCGGAGGCGAACCTGGCAGAGACACGCTTGAAGTGGAACGTTTACCAGGATCAGGGGGGAGACGTGAAACGCACCTGGGACTTGCAGGTGCGGGCGGCGGAGGCGGCGTTGCAGAGGGCCCAAGCGAACCTGAACGGCGCGCGGCGATACCTGGGCGCCCTGATCGAGATGCGCGACAACCCTCTGCGGCTCCAGACCGAGCTTCACGGGGCCGAGACCCAAGCTCGTCTAGCCCGGGCCCAGGTCGGCGTGGCCCAGGCCTCGCTGGACGAGATGGAGGCCGGGGCCACGGCCGAGGAGATCGCGGTGACCGAGGCGCGTCTACATCAGGCTAAGGCGGCTTTGCGGCTGATCGACGCGCAGATCGACCATCTCACGTTGGAGGCCCCGATGGATGGCACGGTCACCAGCCGGGTCAGCAAGGCCGGGGAGACGGCCACCGCCGGGATGCCACTCGTGACCATCGCCAACCTGGACGAAGTCGAGCTGGTGATTTATATCCCGGTGACCCAGATCGGGCGCGTGAAACTGGGTCAGGCGGTGGAGGTGGAGGTGGATTCCTTCCCAGATCGCGTGTTCATAGGCGAGATCGTCAACATCGCCGGCGAGGCGGAATTTACCCCGCGCAACGTCCAGACCCAGGAGGAGCGGGTCAACCTGGTCTTCGCTGTCAAGGTTCGCCTGTCGAACGAGGATCACGCGCTCAAACCGGGTATGCCCGCCGACGCTACAGTGTTGATAGATCGATAAGCGTTGTTACGCGAAAAGCTGATCCCCCACCAGCGCGTCCTGGCGGGTCTCGAGCCGCGCCAGGGTTTTCTCCGTGCGCGCCTGGAACTCTAATAACTGGCGCAGCACCTCCTCGGTGCGCTGCTGCGCCTCGGCCAACACGCGAATCTCTGCCTTCAACTCGTCAAAATCCTGGCGACGTACAGCCAGCTGATCCCGCAAGTCCCTTTGCACCAAGTCCACCAATTTGAGCAATGGTAGTTGAAGTTCTTGTAGCAAATCTTGGATGATGTGGAAAACTCCAGTTTATTATCTCTATTTTGGAAAATTTCACACTCCTCACTTTACTATGGATCTCTAGGATTTCGCTTGGTATAGCACTCCGAGGGGATGACATCCCCTCGGAGCGCCAGGCTTATCGAAAGATGCGACAAACGCCTCATCACGGCCAGTGTTTCTATCGGAAGTGTCGTCGCCACAGATAGTTCACACTGTTGACACATACGACAACAATGCATATCACCGCCGCAATCAGCCACAGTGAAGGAAACCATGTGCTGATAATCGTCACGAAGAAAATCACCAGGCTCCCACCCAATATGGCGCCGGGGTTAGATCGAACGATAGCCAGCGTGCTGCGCCACGCAATATCGCGAGAGCGGGTCTCCACCTGACCGAGCAAAAGCGCCAGGGGATATAACTGCAGGATCAACCACACCAGTGCCAGGGCAATCCAAAACGCCCGTAGCCATGCTCCAAACACCGAGAGCTCTCCCACAAATGGACCGGTTGCTTCAAATTTTGCATTGGTGAACAGGATGATGGCCAGGATGAGATTGAGCAGCGCCAATCCCCACGCTCCTTTCTGCCACTTCCCCACATCATGATTCGCAGGGTCCTCCGTCACGTTGGCCTGTACGTCCAGCAGGGTCTCGCGTATCTCACCTTTCAACGTGCTCATTTCCTGTTCTAAAGTCTCGATTCTCTTTTCGAGCTCCCCGTCCATAGACACCTCCCTATCCCGGACGAAGCCGCTGCGCTTCTGAGCCGGAATCAATAAAGATCACCTCGTGTGCAAAATTCTTTCACAAAAAACAAGCATTTCACTGGATAGGCATTATCGTTCAGGCGTCAGTGTGGTCACCGTGCTAGATGCCGCTGTTCTGAACATAGATGGATTCCAACAACGCCATTGACGAATAGGCATTTTCAGGATTTCCATAAGTGGCCTCTCTCCCCTGCGCGTCGGAGAAGGCGCCAGCCTGGAGAATCGTGAAGGCAAAAACGGCGGCTACAACGACGAAGGCGATAAAAATGATAGCTATCTCCAATGCCGTCATACTGCTTTCATCTCTCGTCATGCAATCCATTTTCCCTCCCTTTTTTAGAACGCGCACTCTTATACGACCTCAACTGTTCGGGTCTCTCCCGTTTTCAGGTTCGATAAACAGCCTCCTTTCTTTATTCTTGATCCCATTGTCCTAGAAGGATATCGCCTGGAAAATCGATCAACTGGCCCGAGCCCTTTAGCATCATGTTCTTTGGGGATTTCGCGTGGTCGCGGTGAGAGATTGGCCACGAATCCTTCGACTACGCTCAGGACAGGTTGGCACGAATGGACACGAAAAACCCAAAGATTAGTGACAATTCGTGTCATTCGTGGCGAGAAATTGACCGCTTGCTAAGCCGAGCAAGCGAACTAGCAGAGAGCCACCTTCATTATTAAGTATAGCAAAGAATGACCGCCGCGTAATTTCAAGTTGATTTCAAGTTGATTTCAACACTATTCAGCGATATACTAAAAGCTGACAACGTCGACTTCCGTTCACAAAGACATACAGGCTCTTTCTAGAAAGCTCTGTTGAAAAACGGTCATCTTAGCACAGAGCCACCGAGAACACGAAGAAAAATTGAGGTCCGCATTAAAATTTTTACGCAAATCGTGCCAAACAGTGAATTTTTTTTGAGTAAAATGTTAAATTCTCTGTGCTCTCTGTGTCTCTATGGTGAAATCTAGGCTTATTTCAGTGCAGCCAGTCATGGAAACTCGGTATACAAAGCAAAATGCTTCCGCCGGTATTGGCGCATCATGGCCACGTTTCTGTAACGAAATCGAAACAATGTTTGCTTTGACCTGATGTATACTGACTGAAAAATGTGGGCGCATATGATAGCAACAACTATGCTTAAAACAATTCCTTCTGATCAAGCGTTAAAGCGATTAAGCGTCGGCAAGCCGATCAACACGATGTGGGTCACCGGGTTGCTCAACCTGGACCCACTCACTGTCAGTCGATGGCTGTGCGGGGAGGATATGCGTGGCATTTACCAGCCGATTGTCATCCGGGGATGTTACCTGGACGCGCTCGACCTCGCCCGGCGCACGTTTTACGATCGGGTCGAACTGGTCGATTGCCGCATCGAACGCGCACGCTTTGAACGAGCTTATTTCTATACCAGTCTCTTGATCGAGGATTGTGTCTTCAAGGGGGATTTCTCGGGCCAGCAGATGCAAAGCGAGGGTCCAATCGTGTTTCACAATACCGTCTTCACCGGCTACGTCGATTTCAGCGGGGCGACGTTACGTGACGACGTCAATTTCCTCGACGTTTGTTTCTACGGCGGCACCAATCTTTTGTACGAGATGAGGGATCATTGCCCAGAACGACTGGGGCGAGAGGTCATCCTGCGGGGTTGTCGTTTTCGCAGCGCCGACGTGCCCGATGGGTTAGATACAGTCCGCCTGGGCATCACGCCATTTCTCCAGAGCGATTCGGGTCGCCCGGAAAGCTAAGGGCGGCAGCGCGTCCTCTTCAGGCGCAAAAAATGCGACACGATCCACATCATCGGCCGCTCGCATCTCTCCTCCGATCAATTGCGCCAGGTAGACGATGACGATGTCGGCGCCATGATCGTGCTCGCGCCCGGCAATGACGTCGAGTAAGTCGACGATGCTCACCTCCAGGCCGGTCTCCTCTCGACATTCTCGCACGGCTGCTCCGGCCGGATGCTCGTCGAAATCGACGAAACCGGCGGGAAACGTCCACAATCCCTGACAGGGTTCCCACCGCCGCCGCACGAGGAGAATCCATCCCGCCCGTTCGACGATGACGCCGGCGGCGATCTTGTGCTCGCGAAAGACGACCCGATCACAGGCAGGACAGTAGCGCCGCGCTCGCCCAAAGGCCACTCGATCCTGAAGGACGTGACCACAAGTGGGGCAGTAGTTGAGGGTTGGAGAGCGGGCCAATGTGCTTGACTCCTGAAGTTATCGGTCGAGGATTAGCGAGTTGTGCGCCAGGCCCACACCGTCACCAGCAGCAACCCCAGAGCCGTCAACCCTAACGCGATCTCCAGGGCAAGCCAATTTGCCGCCGGGCTGGCTTCTCTCACGTGAAATTCTATGATCTCAGGTTCGGGGATCTCCGGTGCTG